>NZ_JANX01000163.1 GCF_000767795.1 Inquilinus limosus MP06
GTCGTCGCGCAGCACCGGACGGCCGACACCGCCCTCATCGGCGACCCGGCCGGTCAGCCGCATCGCCGCCAGCACCAGCGCGGCGCAGAGCGCCACCTGCAGCAGCGACAGGGCGACGGCGCGGCCGGGGTCGAAATCGAAGCGCAGCGCCTGGTAGATGGCGATCTCGATGGTGGCCGAGGCCGGGCCGCCGCCCAGCGTCAGCACCACGGCGAAGCTGGTGAAGCACAGCAGGAAGACCAGGGCGGTCAGGCCGGGCAGCTGACGCCGCAGCATCGGCCATTCGACCAGCCGGAACAGGTCGGCGCCGCGCAGCCCCAGCATCGACGCCAGGCGCCAGCTTTCGGCCGGGATGGTGCCCCAGGCCGCCAGCAGCACGCGCACGGCGAAGGGCATGTTGAAGAACACATGCGCCAGCAGGATGCCGGTCAGCCCGTAGATGTTGGGCCGGATCGGCAGGCCGAGCGCCGCGAACAGGTCGGCCACCAGGCCGGAGCGGCCGAACACTGTCAGGATGCCGAAGGCACCGGCCACCGCCGGCACGATCATCGGCAGGCCGAACAGGCGCAGCAGCAGGGTGCGGCCGGGAAAGCGGCGGCGCGACAGGGCGCGGGCGACCGGGATGGCGATGGCGACGCTGATCAGCGCCGACAGCCCGGCCTGCAGCGCGGTGAAGCGCAGCACCGACCACAGATACGGATCGGCCCAGACCGGCAGCAGGTCGAGCTCCGACGCCGCCCGTAGCAGGCCGGTTGCCGCGGTGCCGATCAGCGCCAGGATGGCGAGCAGCGCTAGCAGGCCGGGGAGGGAGGTCATCCGGATGGACCGGCGAATGGCTTTGGCGCCGGCTTCCCCTTCACCCGAAATCGCTGCACGACTTCGGCCTCTCCCTGGGGAGAGGTGAGACTGCGCTGCATGTCCCCTCTCTTTGGGGAGAGGGAGGGGCCCGCCGCGTCGGCGGCGGGAGGGTGAGGGGGTGGCTCGGCCCAAAGGCGCTATCTTACTTGCTGGTCGCCTGCAGCCATTCGGCGATCCAGGCGGCACGGTTGGCCGCGACCTCCTTCGGCGGGTACAGCAGCGCCTTGGCCGGGGCGGGCAGCGCCTTGTAGGCGTCGGGCAGCCCGGCCTTCGGCGTCACCGCCGGGTACATCCATTGGGTGGTCGGCAACTGGTCCTGGAAGGCCGGAGTCAGCATGAAGGCCAGGAACTTGTCGGCCAGCTCCGGATGCTTCGAGGAGGCGAGCTTGGCCGCGACCTCGACCTGCAGGTAGTTGCCTTCGCTGAACACTGCGGCGCCGACATTGCTGTCGTTCTCGGCGATCACGTGATAGGGCGGCGAGGTGATGTAGCTGAAGGTCATCGGCACCTCCCCCTTGCGGAACAGGCCGTAGCTCTCGCTCCAGCCCGGGGTGACGGTGAGGATTCTCGGCTTCAGCTTGGCCCAGGCCTCCGGCGCCTTGTCGCCATACACCTGCTTGACCCAGAGCAGCAGGCCGAGGCCCGGCGTGCTGGTGCGCGGGTCCTGGATGGTCAGTTCCAGGTCGCTGTTCTCGACGAGATCGTGCAGGCTCTTGGGCGGGTTCGGCACCTTGGTCTTGTCGTAGACGAAGGCGAAGTAGCTCCAGTCGAACGGCACGAAGACCGGGTCGGTCCAGGCCACCGGCAGCGACAGACCGTCCAGCTTCTGGCCATGCGGCGCGAACAGGCCGGTCGCGGTCGCCTCGGCGGTCAGGTTGGTGTCGAGGCCCAGGACGATATCGGCCTGGCTCGCCTTGCCCTCCAGCTTCAGCCGCGACAACAGGGCGACGCCGTCCTCGACCGAAGTGAACTCGACGGTGCAGCCGCATTCGGCCTCGAAGGCCTTCTTCACCTGCGGCCCCGGGCCCCAGTCGGCGGTGAAGGATTCGTAGGTGTAGACCTTCAGCACCGGAGTCTCGGCCAGGGCCGTGCCGGCGAGGGCGGAGGTCAGGGCCGTCAGCAGGACGGCGGCAGTCAGGCGCATCACGGTTCCTCCGCAGGGGTCGAAGCGGAGGCGGAGAGGGGACGGTGCCGAGGCCTGAGGCGTCGTCTCGCGCTCCCTCCGCCGGCATGACCCGGATCAGGTTCGTCGGGTTGGCGCTGACGCGCCTCTCAGCCCTCGCGGGCACCCCGGCAAGACGGGCGCATCATCGGGGCGCGTGACCGGCCTGTCAACGCAGGCCCGTTTGGTTGGAGCGACCATTTGGAGGTCTTGTAGCAAGGCATCCGATAGCACATGTCTCCTGCGCAGCCGGGGAGGAGCCTATGAACGAGCGCGGACTTGTGACCCTGCTCAAGACGATGAAGCCGCTGAGCGAGGATTTCCCGGAGATCGACGATCCCGCGCTGGAGCCGGAGATCATTTTGTCGAAGACGACGCTCCTGATGACACCGGCTCCGCGGCACGGTAAAATTACAAAATTAACGTTAATTGGAGGTAGAAATGGCCGGACCGCTCGCGATTGGTGAGGACGCGCCCGATTTCGAAGTCGAGACCACCGAGGGGCGGATCCGCTTCCATGACTGGCTCGGCTCATCCTGGGGCGTGCTGTTCTCGCATCCCAAGGACTTCACCCCGGTCTGCACCACCGAGCTCGGCGCCGTCGCCAGGCTGAAGCCGGAGTTCGACCGCCGCGACGTCAAGGTCATCGGCCTCAGCGCCGACCCGGTCGACCGGCATGCCGCCTGGGCCCAGGACATCAAGGAGACCCAGGGTTACGCCCCGAACTTCCCGGTGATCGCCGATTCCGAGCTGGTCGTCTCCAAGCTCTACGGCATGCTGCCGGCCGATGCCGGCACCACGTCGGAGGGCCGCACCGCGGTCAACAACCAGACCGTGCGCAACGTCTACGTCGTCGGGCCGGACAAGAAGATCAAGCTGGTGATCTCCTATCCGATGACCACGGGACGGAACTTCGACGAGATCCTGCGGGTGATCGATTCGCTGCAGCTGACCTCCAAGCACAAGGTCGCCACCCCGGCCGACTGGAAGAACGGCGAGGACGTGATCATCGTCACCTCCGTCTCCGACGAGGAGGCCAAGCAGAAGTTCCCGGCCGGCTTCAAGACCCTCAAGCCCTATCTCCGCACCGTCGCCCAGCCGCGCGACTGATGTCCGGATCCCCGGGCTCAATCGAGCCCGGGGACGCTCTTCTCCGGCACCAGCCAGCCGGAATTCGGTCGCAGCCGGTAGACGACGCGGCCGATGACGTTCCCTATCGGGACCGGGCCGAAATCGGGCGAGCGGCTGTCCAGCGAATTGTCACGGTTGTCGCCCAGCACGAAGACCGCGTCCGGCGGCACCACCCGCTCGGGAACGTCGTCGAACATCTGGGTGCCCAACATCTCGGCGATCTGATACGGACGGGCGCCACCCGGCACTTCCTCATAGATCGCGGCCGGCATCGACCGATAGGACAGGACCAGCTCGGCCCGCCCCTTCGGGTGCCGCTCCACGATCTTGCCGTTCAGCACCAACCGCCCGCCCTTCAGCGCGACCCGGTCGCCCGGCAGGCCGATCACCCGCTTGACGTAGACCGTGTCCGGGCCTGGCGGCCGGAAGACGATGATGTCGCCGCGGCCGGGCAGGGTGCCGGCGGTGCGGAGATCGGCCAGAACGACATCCCCCTTCTCCAGTGTCGGCAACATCGATGAGCTGGCCATCGCATAGCTCTTCGCCGAGATGCCGGCGGCCAGGAAGCGGGCAACCATGCCGGCGCCGTCCAGCCAGTCGCCGAGCGTCGCCGCCATGGCTGCCCGCCCAGCCGAGAGGGCCAGCAGGGCGCTGCCCGCCAGCCCGATCGCCTCGCGCCGACGTATCGTCAATTCAGCAGATCCTTCGCCATCATCATGTGCACGCCCTTGCAGCCATTCACCGTCTGGGTGATGCGCAGGTCGCCGGCCAGGCTGCACAGGGTATAGGCGTCGTGGCGCGACAGGCCGGCCACCTCGCCCAGCAGCACGATCATGTCGCGCAGCGCCATCTCGGCGCAGCGGTCGAGGTCCGGGTCCATGCCCATGGTGATGTGGTGGGTCGGCGTCTCGGCGCGAGGATAGGGGAAGCTGAGGTCCTCGCGCACGATCAACTGGAAGGTGCCCTGCAGCGCCGTCTCGATCGCGGTGATGCAGACTTCGCCGTCGCCCTGGGCGCCATGGCCGTCGCCGCAGGAGAACAGGGCGCCGTCGTTGAACACCGGCAGGTAGAGCGTGGTGCCGGCCACCAGCTCCTTGTTGTCGATGTTGCCGGCATGGGCGCGCGGCTGGATCGAGCTGATCCGACCCCAGCCCTTCGGCGGCGCCACGCCCATGACGCCGAAGAACGGGTTCAGCGGCAGGTCCAGCCCCCAGGGCAGCCGGGCGGTGCCGCGTGCCGCATCGAGCGGGATGTGCAGCAGCCGCGATTCCTCGAAGTCGTAGGGCAGGGTGCCGGCCAGCGGGCGGATGACGTTGTAGCCCCAGTCCTGGCGCAGCGAGACGTCGAGGATCCGCACCTCCAGCACCTGGCCGGGCCGGGCGCCGCGGACCGCGACCGGGCCGGTCAGGATGTGGCCGGGCGTCGACCGGTCGCAGCGCTCGTGGATCTCGTACAGCTCGGGCGGGATGTGGAAGCCGCCCTTCGGCAGCACCTCCGGCCCGCCGGTCACGGTGTCGATGACGACCGTGTCGCCGCTGTCGACCGTCAGCACCGGCTCGCGCGCGGCGTCGAAATAGCCCCAGCCGCAGGTCTCGGCGGACGCGGGCACGTGGTGTCGCGGCATGGTCGGCTCCCCTCCGATGGAGCCGACACGCTCGGACGTTTCCGCCGCCGGATCAACCCTTGACCGCGCCGGCGGTCAGTCCCTGCACCAGGTAGCGTTGGATCACGGCGAAGAAGATGCAGACCGGGATCAGCGCCAGCACCGAGGCCGCGGTCATCTGGCCCCAGTCGACGCCGAACTTGGCGACGAAGGTCAGCAGGCCGACGGCGAAGGTCTTCTGGCTGTCGGAGTTGATCAGCATCAGCGCGAACAAGAGCTCGCTCCACGCCGCGGTGAAGACGAAGCCCAGCGTCGCGCCCATGCCCGGCAGGGTCAGCGGCAGCACCACCCGGCGCAGCGCCTGGAAGCGGTTGCAGCCGTCGATCATCGCCGCCTCCTCCAGATCCTTCGGGATGGCGTCGAAGAAGGACTGCATCAGGAAGGTGGCGAAGGCGACGTTGAAGGCGCTGTAGATGACGATCAGCCCCATCAGGTTGTTGGTCAGACCCAGCGGCGCCATCAGGCGGTAGACCGGCGGGATGATCATCACCAGCGGAAAGGTCTGGGTCAGCAGCAGCACGAACATCACCACCGGCTTGGCCTTGAAGCGGAAGCGCGAGAAGGCGTAGCCGGAGGCCGAGGCGCAGAGCGTGACCACCGCCGCCGTGGCGACCGAGACGATGACGCTGTTCAGGAAGTAGCGCGGGAAGTTGCTGGCGGTCAGCACCGAGCCGAAATTCGCCAGCGTCCATTCCGACGGCCAGAAGGTGATGCCCTCGGAGAACAGAAGCTGGGTCGGCGTGACCGAGATCTTGACCAGCCAGTACAGCGGGAACAGCGCGAACAGCAGGTAGGCGCCGATGCCGAGATAGAAGCCGGTGCCGCTGGCGGCGCGGCCGAGGGGCGAGCGTCCGACGATGGTCATGGTCTCATTGCCCCGCGAGCAGGCTCTTGCGCATCCGGATCAGGATGCCGGCATAGAGCAGGAGGAGAAGCAGCAGCACCGTCGCCACGGCCGAGGCGTAGCCGAAGTTCAGCCGGGTGAAGGCCTGGCTGAAGATGTAGGTCGACAGGATGTTGGTGGCGTTGGCCGGGCCGCCATTGGTCATCACCCAGATCAGGTCGGCGAAGGTGGCGATCCAGATCGTGCGCAGCAGCACGGTGATGGCGATGGTCGGGGCCAGGAACGGGATGGTGATCTTCGCGAAGCGCTGCCAGGCCGTGGCGCCGTCGATCGCCGCCGCCTCGTAGAAATCGGCCGGAATCGCCTGCAGCGCGGCCAGGAGCGTGATGGCGAAGAACGGGATGCCGAACCAGATGTTGGCCAGGATCGGGCCCCACATCGCCAGGTCGGGGTCGGACAGGATGTTCGACGGCTCCGACAGCAGGCCGAGGCCGGCCATCCAGTAGGGCAGGGGCCCGACCACCGGGTTGAACAGCCAGGCGAAGACCAGGCCGGACAGGAAGGTCGGCACCGCCCAGGGCAGGAACACCAGGGCCTGCACCACCCGCTTGCCGCGGAACGGCCGGTTCAGCAGCAGCGCCAGGCCGAGGCCGCCGGAGAACTGGAACACCAGGCTGCCGACGGTCCACCAGACGGTGTTCTTCAACGCCCGCCAGAAATTGGCGTCGCCGAGCAGCGTCTCGAAGTTCTTCAGCCCGATCCAAGTCGGCTTCCCGAACGGCCCGAAATTCTGGAAGGCATAGGACAGCCCGACGATCAGCGGCACCAGCATGCTGAGCGTCAGCAGGATGATGGCCGGGCTGAGATAGAGCCAGGGCTCCAGCGCATTGCCCAGCGCGCGGCGGAAGGATCCCGGGCGGGTGCCCGGGATCGCGTGGGTTACGGTCATCTAAACCATCGCATGTCTGACTCCGTCATGGCGAGGCGCGGAGCGCCGTGGCCATCCAGGGGCCGGTGCGAGCTGCCCTGGATGGCCACGCCCCTTCGGGGCTCGCCATGACGGCTTGGGATTGGCCGCGGACCGATATGAACCGCTGCCCGCGTCACTTCTTGCTGGCCAGGAACTTCTGCTGCGCGGTGGTCAGGTAGTCGGCCCATTCCTTGGCGACGTCGGCCGACTGCTTCTGGCCCAGCAGGGCCTCCTGGAAGCTCTGCACCGACATGACGTCGAAGAAGTAGCCGAACTCCTCGAGATGGGCCGGCCAGGGGAGCGGCTGCCACTGCGGGTCGTTCAGCTCCTGGAACCAGCCGGCATAGCGCTCGCCGGCGAAATGCTCGTTCTTCTCGGCGCCCTTGTGGATCGGCAGCACGCCGACGAACTTGGCCCATTCCAGGTTCTGGTCGTTGTCGAGCAGGAAGGACATCAGCTTCCAGCTCTCCTCCTTGTGCTCGCTGTTGGCGAACATCGACCAGCCGGCATAGCCGATCGAGGGGTAGGCGTGGCCGCCGGGCCCGAGCGGCATCGGCGCCACGGCGAAATCCT
Organism: Inquilinus limosus MP06; assembly: GCF_000767795.1. Classification (GTDB taxonomy): domain Bacteria; phylum Pseudomonadota; class Alphaproteobacteria; order DSM-16000; family Inquilinaceae; genus Inquilinus; species Inquilinus limosus_E. Next base: position 7,202 of record NZ_JANX01000163.1, read on the forward strand.
CGGGCTTCATGTGGTCGAGAATGCCGATCATCGCGTCCGGGTCGTTGTCCAGCATCGCGCAGGTGCCGGAGTAGAAGCCGGTGACGGTCTCGTTGAAGCCCCAGTTCAGGCTGTCCTTCGGCGCTCCGCCGGCCTTGTACAGGTCGACCAGGAACTGCATGCCCTTGGCCGCGTCGGCATCGGCGAAGGTCGAGGTGCCGTCGTCGTTGAAGAACTTGCCCTTGCCGTCCATGGTCAGCATGAAGAAGGCGGTGCCGCCAGTGCCGCCCTTGCCGCCGCGCAGGCAATAGCCGGCCTTGCCGCCGCCCAGCGCCGCGATCTTCTTCGACACCTCCATGAACTCGTCCAGCGTCTTCGGCGGGGCCGCGACGCCGGCTTCCTGGAACAGCTTCTTGTTCCAGTACAGGCCGCGCAGATAGAAGCCGTAGGGCACCATGTAGGGGGTGTCGTTCACGGTCTTCGAGAACTGCACCGCCCGGTCGTTCAGCGTCGACGCCTCGTCCCATTTGGCGATGTAGGACGACAGGTCCTCGAGCTGGCCGTTGTTGGCGTAGAGCGACATCCAGCGCTCCGGCATCTCGGCGATGTCCGGGGTCTCTCCGGCCTGCACCATGGTCAGGAACTTCTCGAACGCCTCGCCCCAGGGCAGCGAGACGATCTCGACATGCACGCCCGGGTTCGCGGCCTCGAACTTGCTGATCTGGCCCTTCAGGAACTCGGTGCGCTGCGGGCTGGTGATGACCTCGACCAGCTTCAGATTGGTGTCGGCCAGCGCCGGGCCGGTGAAGGCGATCGCGGCCAGGCCGGCCAGGAGCATCAGACGTTTCATTTTTGCCTCCCTGTTTGAAGAGCGAAGTGTCAGTTCACGGAGCCTGCGAGCGCGCGCTCGAGATCCGCCCACAGGTCCTCGGTGTCCTCCAGCCCGACGGCCAGGCGGACGATGCGCGGCGTCACCCCGAAGGCTGACATCGAGTTCGGCCCCTGGGCCTGGCGCAGCGAGGCGCGGGCCGGGACCACCAGGCTCTCATGCCCGCCCCAGCTGACGCCGAGCTTGAACAGGCGCAGCGCGTCGACCAGCCGCGGCACGTCGACAGTCTCCTCGACCTCGAAGGAGAACAGGCCGCTATGGCCGGTCAGCGTGGCGCCGCCGGGGTGGTTGGAGAAGGCGGGGTGCAGCACGCGCGTGACCAGCGGGTGGTCGGCCAGGCGGCGGGCGATGGCCAGCCCGCTCTCCTGGTGCTGGCGCATCCTGAGCGGCAGGGTGCGCATGCCGCGCACCAAGAGCCAGGCCTCGAAGGGCGACAGCTTGCCGCCGAGATAGGGATACGCCAGGTCGTTGACTCGGGCGATGCGCTCGGCCGACCCGGCGATCACCCCGGCCACCGTGTCGCTGTGGCCCGACAGGTATTTCGAGGCGGAATGCACCACCAGGTCGACGCCGTGCCTGATCGGCTGCTGGAACAGCGGCGTGGCCCAGGAATTGTCGATGATCGTGGCGGCGCCATGGGCCTTGGCCAGGGCCGCCAGCCGCCCGATCTCCTGCAGCTCGAACATCATCGAGGTCGGGTTCTCGAGATACAGCAGCTTGGCCCCGGGCAATGCCGCCTCGACCGCCGCCAGGTCGCCGGCATCGACATAGTCGACGGTGATGCCCAGCCGCGGCATCAGCTTCTCGAACAGCCGATAGGCATCGCCATAGACATGGCGGGTGCACAGGATGCGGTCGCCGGACCCGGCGATGCTGAGCACGGCGGAGCTGATCGCCGCCATGCCGCTGGCTGTGCCGCGTGCGGCCTCGGCCCCCTCCAGCGCCGCCACCTTGCGCTCGAACTCCTGCACCGTCGGGTTGTCGCCGCGGGAATAGATCGGGCGCTTCACCTGGCCGGAGAACGCCGCCTCCATTTCCGCATAGCTGGCAAAGGTGAACAGCGAGGTCTGGTAGATCGGCGGCACCACGGCGCCGGCCGGGAAGCTATCGTCATGCGCCAGGGTCGTGGAGGCGGCGTAGGCCTCGGGGGCGGGGAAATCGTCGGTCATCGGGTCCGTCTGCGGTCGGCGTCTCGGATATCCTCATCGACCATGTCGATGATGGTCAGTGCGGCGGCGCGTGCGCCGTCCGGGTCGCGCCGGACGATCGCGTCATACATCACGCGGTGATAGGGGAAGGTGCGGCCGGCGAAATCCGGCATGTCCAGCGGGTTCTCCCAGAAGCGGTGGAAGGCGTCCCGCATGCTGGCCAGGATCTGCTCGAAGATCGGGTTCTCGGTGGCGCGGAAGATCGACTGGTGGAACTCCCAGTCCTGCTCCGGCGCGTCGCCGTATTTGGTGTGGTGCGCTTCCATGATGTCGAGGCGGCGGCCGATCTCGGCGATCTGCGCCTCGGTCGCGCGGCGGGCGCAGATCGCCGCGGCCTCGCCCTCCAGCGCCCGCCGCACCTCCAGCGTGTGCAGCAGCGTGTCGACGTCCGAGGCGCGGTCGATGGTCAGCGGCATGTGGATGCTGGCGGTCGACACCGCGACCTTCAGATAGGTGCCGCTGCCCTTGCGCATCTCGACGATGCCCAGCCCCTCCCAGCGCTTCAGCGCCTCGCGGATGGTGGAGCGGCTGACCTGCAGCTGCTCCGCCAGCTCGCGCTCGGGCGGCAGCCGCTCGCCGGGCTTGATGCCGGCGCGCTCGACATGCTCCGCGATCGCCGCCAACGCCGCCTCGTCACGCGTCGGCGTGCGGACCGGCAGCAAAGCGGGGCGGAGGCGGCCGGACATCGGCGGCGGAGGACCCAGAATTGGTCTGACATCTGGACCACTTTGATCGAATGCATTGTATGCCGTCAATATCGGTTTGCCGTCGCCGCGGCCGCGGTTACAAATCGCAACATCGTTGCGGGGTGAGCGGAATGCGCGTGCGGTCATGGGGCTGGGTCGGGGTCGTCTGGGCCCTGCTGTCCTGCGGCGCCGCCGACGCCGCGCCGGGCAGGGACGAGACGGTCGAGCAGGCGGTGTGCCGGCTGATCGAGCAGTCGGCCGCCGCCGAGAACCTGCCGCTGGAGTTCTTCACCCGGCTGATCTGGAAGGAAAGCCGGTTCCGGCCGCGCGCGGTCAGCCCCAAGGGCGCGCAGGGCGTGGCCCAGTTCATGCCCGGCACCGCCAAGCTGCGCGACCTGGAGGACCCGTTCGACCCGGAGACGGCGCTGCCGGCCTCCGCCGCCTTCCTGGCCGAGCTGCGCGATCAGTTCGGCAATCTCGGCCTCGCCGCCGCCGGCTACAATGCCGGACCGAACCGGGTCGAGAGCTGGATCGGCGGCCGCGGCTTCCTGCCGCTGGAGACCGAGGACTACGTGCTGTTCGTCACCAAGCGCCCGGCCGATGACTGGGTGCCGAAGCCGGGCGGCACAGTCCCCGGCTTCGACGGCAGCGACAAGCCCTGCCTGGAGATCCTGGCGTCGCTGAAGACCGAGGCGGACCGGGACGAGCTGGTATCGCCGACCGCGCCCTGGCACGTGCAGATCGCCGGCAACTTCTCCAAGGGCCGGGCGCTGGCCTCCTACAACCGCGTCCGTCGCCGCTTTCCGCAGCTGATGGCAGAGATCCAGCCGATGATCGTCGGCACCCGCATGCTGAGCATGGGCACGCGGCGCTTCTACCGGGTCAGCGTGCCGGCGCAGAGCCGGGCCGAGGGCAACCAGTTCTGCAGCCGCCTGCGCCGGGCCGGCGGCGCCTGCATCGTCCTACGCAACTGAGCGGGGCTTGAAGAAGCCCTATTTCGCGCCGATCCTCACTCCACTGCCTGCGACGGAGGATGCCATGCGGTTCCCGAAATGCCTGATCGTGGTCGCGCTTGCCGCGTCGGTCGCGTCCTGCCAGTTCGACAGCGCGCCGAACACGATCGGCGGGGCGGCCGCCGGCGGCCTGGCCGGGGCCGGCATCGGCGCCCTG
>NZ_JANX01000164.1 GCF_000767795.1 Inquilinus limosus MP06
GGTCTCGCGCCGGGTGGCCGAAGCCCTGGCCCAGCTGCCCGAACGGCAGCGCGCCGCCATCCTGCTCAGCCACTATGAGGGCCAGGGCAATCGCGAGATCGGCGAGGCGCTCGGGGTCGGGGTCGAAGCGGTCGAATCGCTGCTGGCGCGCGGCCGGCGCGCTCTCCGCCAAGCCCTGGCGGCGGAACGGGCCGATCTGATGGGAGAGGTGTGACATGGCCGAGATGACGCTCGATCGGTTCCTCGATCTGCTCGACCGGCACGGCCCGGTGATCGACCGGTGGCCGGCGTCCGACCAGGACGGCGCGGAGGCGCTGCTGGCGGCCTCGGCCGAGGCGCGATCCGCCATGGCCGATGCCCGGGCGGTGGCCTCGATCCTCAACGACCTGCGGGTGGCGCCGCCTTCGGCGGCGTTGCTGGGCCGCATCCTCGACGCCGCGCCGCGGCCGCGCCGCTGGATTTCCGAGATTCTGTCGTGGCGGCCGGCGATCGCCTTCGCCGCGGCGCTGGTGGTGGGCGTGTATCTGGGCGCCATGGTGCCGACGGTGCAGGCCAGCGACGACGACTGGTCGTCGGGCCTGGGCTATGCCCTGGCCGACGACACGTCGCCCTTCGGAGGAACGCCGTGACCGTTAGCCCGCATGCCTCACACTCCCCGTACCCTGCGCCGTCGCCAGAGACCGGCAGGGCAGGAGCCGCGCGCGGCGCGATGCAGCGCATCGGGCAAGCGCGGCGACGCACCGTGCCGGTCTCTGGCGACGGCCCGAAGGGTCGTCTGGCGGCGGGCGCCTGCGGGGGCGGGCCGCTCGACCGTAGTGCCGCTACGCTTTTCGCGTCCCGCCCCCGCATCCGTCTCGCCGCAAGGCGACGCAGGGCACAGGGAGTGTGAGGCATGCGGGCTAGTTCCTGGCGCTGGGCCCTCGTCGCCTCGCTCGCGCTCAACCTCCTGCTGCTGGGCGTGATCGGCACCTGGTGGTGGCGATCGGATTCGCGGTCCGGCCCGTCGGCGCTGGCCGAGGCCGTGGCGACCCTGCCGGAGCCCGACCGCACGACGCTGGGCCATCTGCTCGACCAGCGCCGGGCCGAGGCGGACGCGATCTGGAAGGAACTGCGCCAGCTGCGCACGGCATCGAACGAGGCGCTGTCCGCCGACCCCTACGACCCCGCCAAGGCGGCCGCGGGGCTGGCGGCGATGCGCGACAAGTTCAAGGAGCTACGCGATGTGGTGGAGGGGACGGCGCTCGAGATCATGCCCAAGCTGCCGGCCGAGCAGCGGCGGAAGATGCTGGAACGGCGCAGCGCGCTCTGGCGGCTCTAGCCCCTTCGGGCCTTACTGGTTGCCCATCGGGGTCAGGATCAGCACGTCGAGATCGGCGGCCGGGGTGAAATCGGTCTTGCGCATCTCGAACTGGGTCGGTGAGATCTTCTTCAGCCCGTCACCGCAGAAGCTGACCAGGTTGCGCGGGTCGCCCTTGTCGACGACCAGCCGGAAATCCTTGATCGGCCCGGCCCAGTTCGCCCCGGTTTTCAGGATGTACGAGACGCGCTGGTCGCCGAACGGCGCGAACTCCGCCTTGGCGGCGACTCGGGCGCGCTCGATCGCCGCCAGGAAGCCCTTGTCGACGCAGTATTTGCGCACGGCCTCGGCATAGCCGCTGTCGGGTCCGGAATCGGGATAGGCCAGGCTGGTGCCGACGCCGCTGCCGGTCGCGGGGGTGTAGCGGTGCTCGATCACCACCTCGCGCCCGGCAGGGAAGGTCTGCTCGAAATGGTAGGTGGTCTTGACCGTCCAGGTCGGGACCACGTGCTGCTCCCAGCCCTTGCCGGCATCGAACTCGTTGACGGTAGCGAGGCCGAGCTTGATCAGCTCGTCCCGCTGGGCCTTCGGCAGCGCGGTCAGGCCGTCATAGTCGATGTCCGGATACAGCGGCACGCCCAGCTTGCGCAGCAGCGCCGTCTGGTCGACGTCGTCGGCGAAGGCCTTGACCTCGACCTGGGTGGAGACCGGCTTGCCGTCCGCCCTGGTCGAGAAGTCGAGGAAGTTCTCGGTGCCGGGATGTGGCACGGCGGTCAGGCCGTCGATGAAGTCCAGCGTGACGTCCGGCATCGGGAAGGCGACGGTCACGGTCTTGTCCCGGGCCGACCGGTTGAAGAAATGGTAGGTGACCCGGATCTCCTTCGCCGAGACGAAGAGGTCCTCCGACCGCATCTCGATGTCGTCGGTCCTGGTCAGCACCAGGCCACCCGCGGCCAGCTCGGCGGTTGAATCATTGGCCGAGGCGCCGGCCGGCGGCACGAGCAGGGCGGCCAGGCCGAGGGAGAGGGCGGTCAGGCGGGCGGTCACGATCGGCTCCGGGCTGTCGAATCGGCCGCATCGTCGCGCCTCAGATCGGCATTTCCAAGGCACCGATGCCGCGGCGTCCGGGCCGGCGTTCCCGCGGGAACAGGCGCAGGCGGGCGGGTGCCCTAAGCAGAAGCCATGCACACCCGCACCATCGCAGAGGCGCCCATGGCTTCCGAGACTGCATCCCCCGGCCGCGGCGACGTCCCGGCCGCGGCCCGTACCATGCGCCGGATCGTCAGCATCGCCTGGCTGGCGATCCTCCTGGGCTTCGCCATGCAGGGCCTGGTGCTGTCGGCGCGGGTGTCGGCGGGCGGCCAGGTCCCGGGCGCCCGGTTCGTGGCCGATCTGGTGCAGGGCATCACCTGGTCCGTCCTGGTCTGCTTCGGCGTCAGCATGGGCACGGTGCTGATCAAGCTGCGGGCGGCTCTGGCCGGGATCCTGGCCGCGGTCTGCACCCCCGTCGCGATCGGGGCGGCCAATGCCGGCCAGAAGGTGATGGCGGCATCGCTCGGCGCCGCAGGCCAGCCCGCCGCGCTGCCGCTGGTCGTCATCGCCGCGCTCAAGGCCGTCGAATACGGCCTGCTGGGTTGGGCACTGGGGCGGATGGTCGAGCGGGAGGTGAGGGGGGCGGCGCCGTTCCTGCTGGCGGGGGCGGCGACCGGCATGGTGTTCGGCGGTGCCATCACCGTCCTGACCTGGCAGGCGATCGCGGCCGGCGGCGCGGTGCCGGAGCTGGCGCGGATCGTCGGCGTCGGCGTCAACGAGATGCTGTTCCCGGTCGGCTGCGCCCTGGTGATCTTCCTCGGCCGCTTCATCCGGCTGCCGCGCTGACGGGCTCAGGCGGCCCGTCGCGGCTGGCGGAAACGACCGTCGGGAAGGCGGTTTTTGCCCCGCGCAGGACCGGCCGGAGTTTCGCCACACTCTGATCCCCTTGCGTTCCCGCCCCGTTCGGCGCTATCAGGGCGCCGCATGCCGCAATCTGCCGTCCGCCAGGCCGGCCGTTGCGGCGCCCCGGTGCTGCGAAGCGAAGCGGCGCACGGGAGCGACGGGTCTTGTGTCGTCTTTAAAATGCAACAAAATCAGCGGGTTGCAATGTACGGCCCGCTCATCGTTTCGATTGTTTCCGATCCTGCGTCTCCCTATACTCCGCGCCGCCCAGGCTCGGAAGAAGGCCGGCACGTCAGAGAGTGAGTGGTTGTTGCGATGACAGCGATGCTTCTGCCCCCGGATTATCGGCCGTCGGATGATGAAGACTTCATGAATCCGATGATGGTGGAGTACTTCCGGCGCAAGCTTCTGAAGTGGCGGGCCGACCTCCTCGCCGAGTCCAATGCGACCCTGAACAGCCTGCAGGATGGCGGTATCCAGGAGCCGGATCTGACCGATCGGGCCTCCGCCGAGACCGACCGCTCGCTCGAGCTCAGGACCCGCGACCGCGAGCGCAAGCTCCTGTCCAAGATCGACTCCGCGATGCGGCGGATCGAGGACGGCTCCTACGGCTTCTGCGAGGAGACGGGCGAGCCGATCGGCGTCAAGCGGCTGGAGGCGCGGCCCACCGCGACCCTCAGCCTCGAGGCGCAGGAGCGCCACGAGCGGCTGGAACGCACCCACCGCGACGATTGACCGATTCACGGCGCCGAAAGGCGCCGTTCTCGTCTCTGGTCTCGGCCGAAAGGCGTGCTCCAAGCCGTCGCCGTCCCATCTTTGATGGAAGACACCGTTCTCGTCTCCGCCTCGCTGCGTGTCCGTGCTAGGGTGACGCCGAGGGGCTTTCAGATCGAGGGTATTCGATGCTTCGTGGCGCTGCGCTTTTCGCCGCCGTTCTCGCCGTCTCGGGCTGCGGGATCGACCCGGTGACGCCGAAGGAGACCCGCGTCGACTATGCGGGTTTCATCAACAGTGCGGATCAGGCCGCCATTTATGCCAATTCGCAGTGCGCCCAGATCAACCGCCTGGCCGTTTTCAAGGCTGAGGATGTGGTCGACGGCCGCAAGGGGGCGACGTTCCAGTGCCTGCCGGTGCCGAACTGCTATCCGGCCGAGGCGGCGGCGCCGGGCCAGCCGGTGGTGCTGGCGCCGGGGGCGGTCCCGGTCGCCGCGCCGGGAACCTCCGCCGGCCAGCCCTACACCGTTCCGGCCGCCGCGGCCGCACGGCTGCCGGGGCCTGTCGTGGCGATGGCGCCGGTGTCCTCGAAGCGCGACCGCAAGGCTGGCCGCCGTGCCGCCAGCGGACCGTCGATCGAGGATCAGTCGGACGACACCTACATCCCGTTCGCCGCCGTTCCGGTGGCGGCCGGGCCGCAGCCGCAGCGCGTCCCGTCCTATGACACGATCAACGTGCCGACCGGCCCGAACCCGGTCTCGGCCGCGGCCCCGGGCCCGCAGCCCGTGGGCTCCTACGCCACCGCGGCGGCGCCGTCCTGGCAGCGGGCGGTGACCTGCAAACCCAATCAGACGCTGCCTCTGGCCGTGAACCGACTGCCGACCGGCGACGTCTATCCGTTCTGATCGGCGTCAGGCGGGCGCCGCTTGCGACCGCCCCGGGGCGCATGCCCCGGGGCGGTCGTCCGCGGTTAGGGCCTGTGCTGGTCTCGCCCTCTTGCGCTCTTCTCCCGTTTCCCCCAAGCTTCCTGTCCTAATCAGCGCCCGCTCAGGGGCGGAGTCTGTCGTGTTGTCGGCAATTTTCTGAAAATAGTCTTTTCTTTTGCGGAGGGGGAATATGGTTGCGGGAAGCAAATCCGATGACGTTCTGACCGGCGACGCCGGCGACAATCGGCTGGACGGGCTCGATGGCAATGATCGTCTGTCGGGGCTCGGCGGTGACGATGTGCTGGTCGGCGGTGCCGGTGCCGATATCCTGGATGGCGGCGACGGTTTCGATCTCGCCTCGTATTACACCTCCGCGGCGGGCGTGACCGTGAATCTGGCCAGCCACTCGGCTGCGGGCGGCGAGGCGCAAGGCGACACGCTGACCGGGATCGAGGATCTCGAAGGCAGCGGGTTCAACGACACGCTGACCGGCGACGGGGGCAGCAACTGGCTGTACGGGCTGGCCGGCCAGGACAAGCTCCTGGGCGGTGGCGGCAATGACATGCTGATCGGGGGTGGCGGGGCCGACGTTCTTGACGGCGGCGATGGCGTCAACGCCGTGTCCTATGCCGGATCTGCGCGCACCATCGCGATTGATCTCGTCCTGGGGCGCGGCACCTATGGCGATGCCGACGGCGACACGCTGATCCGGATTTCGGATGTGATCGGATCGGCATTCAACGACGAGATCAACGGGAACGACGCCGCCAACAGCCTCTATGGCGGGGCCGGCAATGATGTCCTGGCCGGTCGCGGGGGCGATGACTTCCTTGAAGGCGGCGCCGGTGCCGACAGGCTGTATGGCGGCGCGGGGTTCAACATGGCGTCATACGAGCATTCGGCCGCTGCGGTGACGGTCAACTTGGCCACTCATGCCGCGACGGGTGGCGACGCCCAGGGCGACCAGCTGTCCCAGATCACCGATCTGTACGGGTCGGACTTCAACGATACCCTGACCGGCGACTCGACCAGCAACTGGCTCTACGGCAACGGCGGGGCCGACAGGTTGTCCGGCGGTGATGGGGTCGATGTGCTGATCGGTGGCGCGGGCGCGGATACGCTGGATGGCGGTGGTGGCTTCGACACCGCCTCCTATGCGGCCTCGGCGCAGGGTGTCTATGTCAACCTGTCCAGCGGCGCCGGCGCCTACGGTGATGCCGCGGGCGACAGGCTGACCGGCATCTCGGACCTGGTCGGGTCCGATTTCGCGGACACGTTCCGGGGCGAGGGCGGGGAGAACTGGCTCTATGGCAACGGTGGTGCTGATATCCTGATGGGCGAGGCCGGGAATGATGTGCTCAACGGCGGGGCCGGCGCCGATACGCTCTACGGCGGCACGGGCTACGACGTCGCGTCCTATGCAGGGTCGGCGGGGCCGGTCTCGATCAGCCTGGCGACCGGTACCGGGACCGGCGGGGATGCGCAGGGCGACAGGCTGTATCAGATAACGGATCTGATCGGCTCGGACTTCAACGATGCCCTGAGCGGAGATGACCGCGGCGGCAACTGGCTCTATGGTGCCGCCGGCGGCGACACCTTGCGGGGCGGCGGAGGAAACGATCTGCTGGAGGGCGGCGCCAGTGGTGATACGCTGATCGGCGGATCGGGCTCGGACATCTTCCTCTACACGGCCGTCACCGATAGCGGCCCCGCTTCCACGTCCCGCGACTGGATCGAGGATTTCGCCCGAGGATCGGATCGCTTTGATCTGTCGGAGATCGACGCGAACGCGAGCGTGGGCGGGAATCAGGCCTTCGTCTTCATCGGAACCGCTGCCTTCACGGCGGCGGGGCAGCTGAGGATCTTCATCGAAGGCGGCCAGGTGATCGTGGCCGGCGACGTGAATGGCGACCGTGCTGCGGATATCGCCATCACGGTGGCCGGTGGCGTGACCACCCTCGCGGCATCGGATTTCTACCTCTAGTGAGCGGATGCGGGCCGGATCGGATCTCCGCTCCGGCCCTGTCGACCGTCAGCCCTTACTCTTCCGGAACCGACCGCACCGGCAGGTGGATGTCGGTGATCAGCTCCGCCGGCGGCGTGCTGCGTGGGTCGTTCAGGTACTCCTCGAAGATCGGCGCCTCCGCCGGCTCGGCGCCGCTGGTCGGCAGCCAGGTCCGATACAGCCAGGCATAGGACCGCTCCAACTCGGCATAGGGGCCGGTGTGGCGCAGCACGGCGTACGGCCCGCCGGCGATGGTGCGGAGCACGACCTCGCCTTCGCCGGCGATGCCCTCGGGCACCTCCAGGCAGGCGTCGGAGCGGAGGTCGGCGGGCGCCACCGCCGCCGGGTCGTCGTAATAGATGCCCAGGCTGCGGGCGCCCGGGCGCAGCAGGTTGCGGGCACGGGCCCAGGACATCAGGATGTCGAAGCTGCGGCCGACCTCCATATAGGGGCCGACATGGCGGACGGCGGCGACGCGAATCGGCGCCAGGGTGCGATAGGTCACGTCGGGCATGGCTGTCTCTCCTTCGGGTGAGTCGAAGGGGAACGACCGGCGCGTGCCGCGATAGGCCCCCGGCGGGCGGCCATAGCGTCCGGCGAAGGCGCGGCTGAAGGCAGCCGTGCTGCCGTACCCCGCCCGTTGCGCGATGCGGGCCACCGCCGTCTCGCTCTCCAGCAGGGTGCCGGCGGCACGGTGCAGCCGCAGCCGGCGCACCGTGTCCGCCACAGTCTCGCCCAGCAGGTACCGGTAGGCCCGGTGGAAGTGGTAGGGCGAGAAGCAGGCCACTGCGGCCAGCCGGTCCAGGTCGATCGGGTCGTCGAGATGGGCGACGATGTGGTCGATCACCCGCTGGATGCGGGCGAGGTGGCGGTCGAGCGTGGCGTTCTTCGGCATCGGTTCGTTCTCCCGGCCCTGGTGTTAGCCCGAAGCGGATTGATCCTGCTTGCGAAGCTGCGGCCGCGGAAGGGCCGCATCGCGCCGGGTCTTGCTTGGCAGGAACAAAACGTGTACAAGTGCTGCATTGACGCGGCGCATGGCGCCATGCAACTGGAAAGGGCAGGTGATGTCGATCCCGACTCTCCGTGTTGTCGAAAGGGCCCCGATGGACAAGACCAAGGCGCTGGAAGCCGCCCTGACCCAGATTGAACGGGCCTTCGGCAAGGGCTCGGTGATGAAGCTCGGGGCGCGGCCCCAGATCGAGACGGAGGTGATCTCGACCGGATCGCTGGGCCTCGATATCGCGCTCGGCATCGGTGGCCTGCCGAAGGGCCGTATCGTCGAGATCTACGGCCCGGAAAGCTCGGGCAAGACCACGCTGGCGCTGCATGCGGTGGCCGAGGCGCAGAAGGTCGGCGGCACCTGCGCCTATGTTGATGCAGAGCACGCGCTCGACCCGACCTATGCCCGCAAGCTCGGCGTCAACATCGACGAGCTCTTGATCTCGCAGCCGGATGCCGGTGAGCAGGCGCTGGAGATCACCGACACGCTGGTCCGCTCCGGCGCGATCGATGTGATCGTGGTCGATTCGGTGGCGGCGCTGGTGCCGCGGGCCGAGCTCGAGGGCGAGATGGGCGACAACCAGCCCGGCCTGCAGGCCCGGCTGATGAGCCAGGCGATGCGCAAGCTCACCGGCTCGATCGCGCGGTCGAACACCCTGGTGATCTTCATCAACCAGATCCGCCTGAAGATCGGCGTGATGTTCGGCAACCCGGAGACGACGACGGGCGGCAACGCGCTGAAATTCTACTCCTCGATCCGGCTCGACATCCGCCGTATCGGCGCGATCAAGGACCGCGAGACCGTCACCGGCAACCAGACCCGGGTCAAGGTGGTGAAGAACAAGCTGGCGCCGCCGTTCCGCGCCGTCGAGTTCGACATCATGTATGGCGAGGGCGTGTCGAAGACCGGCGAGCTGCTCGACCTCGGCGTCCAGGCCGGTGTGGTCGAGAAGTCGGGCGCCTGGTTCTCCTATGACGGCCAGCGCATCGGCCAGGGCCGCGAGAACGCCAAGGCCTTCCTGCGCGACAACCCCGAGACGGCGAAGTCGGTCGAAGCCAAGATCCGGGCCAATGCCGGGCTGGTCTCCGACCGCATGATGACCGCCGGCGGCGGTGCCGAGAGCGACGGCGGCGACGGCGAGGAGTGATCGCCGCCAGCCCTTGACCTGACTCGGCCAGCGCGACGGAAAGGCCCGGGAGACCGGGCCTTTTCCGTTCCCGGCCCGATCGTGCTATCTCCCCCGCCCATGACCGACCTGCCGACCTCCGCCCCGATCATCACCCGCTTCGCCCCGAGCCCGACCGGCCTGCTGCATGTCGGCAATGTCCGCACCGCGCTGGTGTGCTGGCTCGCCGCCCGCGCCACGGGCGGGTGCTTCCTGCTGCGCCTCGACGACACCGACACCGAGCGGGGCAGCGCCGAGTTCGCCGCGGCGATCGAGCGGGATCTGGGCTGGCTCGGCCTGCACTGGGACGGCTTCGCCCGCCAGTCCGACCGCACCGACCGCTACCGCGACGCGCAGGACCGGCTGAAGGCGGCCGGCCGGCTGTATCCCTGCTACGAGACGGCGGAGGAGCTGGAGCTCAAGCGCAAGAGCCTGCTGGCCCGCGGCCTGCCGCCGCTCTACGACCGCGCCGCCCTGGCCCTGACCGATGCCGACCGCGCCCGGCTGGAAGGGGAGGGGCACCGGCCGCATTGGCGCTTCCGGATGGCGGATGCGCCGATCGAATGGGACGATAAGGTTCGCGGCCGCGTCCATTTCAATGGCCGCGACATCTCCGACCCGGTGCTGGTGCGCGAGGACGGGCGCGCGCTCTACCACATCGGCTCGGTGGTTGATGACATCGACATGGGGATCAATCTGGTGGTGCGGGGCGAGGATCATGTCGCCAACACCGCCATGCACATCCAGCTGGCTGAGGCGCTGGGCGCCGCGCCGCCGGCCTATGCCCACACCTCGCTGATCGCCGACGCCGAGGGCCACGGCCTGTCCAAGCGGCTGGGCAGCCTGTCGCTGCGCAGCCTGCGGGAGCAGGGGATCGAGCCGATGGCGGTGACCAGCCTGCTGGCCAAGCTCGGCACCTCCGACCCGATCGAGCCGCGGCTGTCGCTCGACGACCTCGTCGCCGAGTTCGACTTCGCCAAGTTCTCCCGCACCATCCCGCGCTTCGACCCCGCCGAGCTGCAGCGGCTGAACGGCCGCATCCTGCACGAGACGCCCTTTGCGGCGGTGCGCGACCGGCTGGCGGCGCTGGGCCTCGGCGCCGTCGACGAGGCGGCCTGGTCGGTGCTGCGCCCCAACCTGCAGCGGCTGGAGGATACGGCCGGCTGGTGGCAGGTGGTCACCGGGCCGGTGACGCCGGTCGTCGCCGACGCCGCCCTGCTGTCGGCCGCGGCCGGGCTGCTGCCGCCGGAGCCCTGGACCGACGCGACCTGGGGCGAATGGACGGCGGCGGTGCGGGACCGCACGGGGATCAAGGGCAAGCCGCTGTTCCTGACCCTGCGCCTAGCCCTGACCGGCCTCGACCACGGGCCGGAGCTGCGCGGCCTGCTGCCGCTGATCGGGCGGGATCGGGCGCTGGGGCGGCTCTCCGGCCATGCGGCCTGACGCCCCGCCATGCTAAAACTTGCATAAAACTTAATCCTACCCCTCTTGGCGCCGACCTGTGGTCCGGAGTAAGAACCGGTCATGACCGACGAGATATTGCCTGCCCAGGACACCCCGGCGCTGCCGGTGGCCGCGGTCTTCCTCGATGTGGCGTCGCTGCCTGGCGGCGATCCGGAGGACCTCGCGCGCATCCTCGGCGCGCTCGGCACCGTCTGCCGCCCGGCCCGCCGCATCGCCTATGCCGACTGGGCGGCGCTGTCCGACCTGCGCAGCGTCGCCCATCGCCACGGCTTCGACCAGGTGCAGACCACCGAGATCGAGCCGGGTCGCGACGCGGCCTCGCTGCGCCTGGTGGTCGATGCCATGGAGCTGGCGCTGCTGGAGCGCAGCATCGACACGGTGGTGCTGGTGACCGGCAGCGCGGTGCTGCTGCCGCTGGTCCGCAGCCTGCGCCGCCATGGCAAGAAGGTGATCGCCATCGGCCCCGGCCGCCGGATGGACCCGCTGTTCCAGTCGGAATGCGACCGCTTCGTCGATTGTGCGATGCTCGGCCGCCCGGCTCCGGCGCGGGCCGAGATCCGCCCGACCGCGGCGGTACCGGCGGCTCGGCCGGCTGCC
>NZ_JANX01000165.1 GCF_000767795.1 Inquilinus limosus MP06
GACGTGCCGCTGGGCCGGCCGGCACGGTCCGGCGCGAGGATCCGGTCGGCCGGGCGCGCGAGCTGATGCAGGCCAGCGGCTGCCCGGCCGTACTGGTGCTGGACCCGGACGGCCGGCCCGGCGCCATGGTCTCCGGCAGCCGGGCGGGGGCCGTCCGCAGCGGCACCTGCGGCGACTGCGCCGAGCCGATCCGCGCCACCATCCCCCTCACCGCCGACCTGCGCAGCGCCGTGGCGCTGATGTTCGCGCATGACATGCCGCTGTTGCCCTGCGTCGACGCCGAGGGGCGGATCCAGGGCGCCCTGACCTATGCCGCCATCATCCGCGGCCTGTCGGCGCGGAGGGCGGCGGCATGAGCGATGTCGGCAAGGCCTGGGCCGGACGGGTGGCACCACTGGCGGCGGGACGGCCGTTGCCGGTGCCGGGCATCGCGGCGCTGCTGTGGCTGCTGCTGGCCGCGGCGGCCGTGCTGTGGTGGTTTTCGAGCGACATGCCGGCCGAGATCCTGTCCTATGAGGAGGACATCGTTTTCCTCGGCATCCAGCATATCGAGCTGGTGGCCTGGGCCGGCGGGCTCGCCATCCTGACCGGCGTGCCGGCCGGCGCCGCGCTGTCCCGCCCCGCCTTCCGCCGTTCGGCCGAGCTGGTCCTGCAGGTCTTCAATCTCGGCACCACGATCCCGACCCTGGCGGTGCTGGCGCTGTGCATGACGGTGCTCGGCATCGGCACGGTGCCGTCGGTCTTCGGCCTGTGGGCGGCGACGCTGCTGCCGATCGTCCGCAACACCTATGCCGGGCTGCGCAACGTGCCGACGCCGCTGATCGAGGCGGCGCGGGGCATGGGCATGACCCCGGGCCAGGTGTTCCGGCGGGTCGAGCTGCCGAACGCGCTGTTCGTCATCTTCGGCGGCGTCCGGACCGCTCTGTCGATCTGCGTCGGCACCGCGCCGCTGGCCTTCCTGATCGGCGCCGGCGGCCTGGGCGAGCTGATCTTCACGGGCATCGCGCTGAACGACCTGCCGATGATGCTGGCCGGCGCCATCCCGACGGCGCTGCTGGCCGTCCTGGTCGATGTCGCGGTCGGCCGGCTGCAGATGCATCTCGTGTCGCGCGGGGTCAACCCGCTGCGGTGAAGGAGACAACCAGACAGGGAGAAGGACAATGATCGGAACGAGACTGAAGCGGGCGATCCTGTCGGCGATCGCGCTTCTGGCCTTCGGCGGCGCGGCCGCGGCGGCTGAGCTGACCGTCGGCGGCAAGGATTTCACCGAGCAGTTCCTGCTGGCCGAGATGACGAAGCAGCTGCTGGAGGCCAAGGGCTACACGGTCGAGAAGAAGGACGGGATGGGCACCAACATCGTCCGCGCCGCCCTGGAAAGCGGCGAGGTCGACCTGTACTGGGAATACACTGGCACCTCGCTGGTCACCTTCAACAAGATCACCGACAAGCTGACGCCGGAGGAGACCTACGCCAAGGTGAAGGAGCTCGACGGCGCCAAGGGGTTGGTGTGGCTGGCGCCGTCCAAGGCGAACAACACCTATGCCCTGGCCATCCGCAAGGGCAATCCGAAGACCGACGGGATGGCGACGCTGTCCAACCTCGCCGCCGCCTACAAGGACGGCAAGGACCCGGTGATGGCGACCACGGCGGAGTTCCCGAAGCGGGAGGACGGGCTCCTGGGCCTGCAGAAGGCCTATGACTTCAAGGCCGGCCGGGCCAATGTCCGGCCGATGGAGATCGGCCTGGTGTTCCCGGCCCTGGCCAATGGCGATGTCGACGTGTCGGTGGTGGCGGCGACCGACGGCCGGATCGCCGCAATGGGCCTCATTCTGCTGAAGGACGACAAGGGCTTCTTCCCCAACTACGCGCTCGTCCCGGTGGTGCGGAAGGAGGTGCTCGACGCGCATCCCGACCTCAAGCCGCTGCTCGAGAGCCTGGCCACCCGCCTGGACGACGCTACGATGCAGCGCCTCAACGGCGAGGTCGACGTGCAGAAGAAATCGATCGAGGCGGTCGCCGCGGCCTATCTGAAGGAGGGCGGCTTCCTCTGACGCTGCGGCGCCATGCGGCCGGCGACTATCTGGCCCCGATGCCGGGGTCGTCCCGTCTCCCCGTCACCTGTTCGACGCAGGCGCTGGCCTTGGGCACATTCTGGCCGCTGCCGTCGCTCCGCGACTGGAAGCAGGCGATGAGCTGCTCGAACGGATCGGACGGGCACCCGGCATCGAGGGCGGCGCCCATCTGCTGCGTCAGCTCGTCCTGGATCGCCTTGAGGCGACGGGCGATGCCGGAATGCCCCGTCCTCTCATCCTCGGCCTGGCGCTGGACGCCGCCGAGCGCGTACGCCGTCGCGGCATCGAGCACCGCCCCGTAGCAGACATCCGCCAACCGGGCCTGGTTCGCCCGGGCGTCCCCTGCCGACAGCGCGATCGCCCCCATGAGCACCAGCGCGGCTCCCGCTCTTCGCATGCGTCGCTCCCATCCTTGGTGTCCGGAGGCGATCATACCGGTCCCGGCGGCCGTCGCGGATTCCGCCGCGAGCCCCGGCGCGGCCTAGGGGCCGATCAGCCAGGCAATGGTGCCGCCGAGGACCGATATCAGCCCCAGGATCAGGAACTGCCTTGCGGTCCCGACCATCATGTTGTCGCCGAGGATCTTCGTGATGATGCGGTCGTCGTCCATGCCGGCCCCTGTCCCGATGCCGCCGTCGGCAGCGTCAATGCCCCCGCCATCTGGCGCTGTCAACGGCGCCCCGTGTCCGTGCGCAGCGGCCGGCCGCTCTGTCAGAAAACAACCTTGTGTTGCATAAAGATCAGAAAGCTGACAGTCTCTCCCGAAACAGGGAGCTCGTCGTGACCGGATCGGTGCGCCAGAGACTGACCGAAAGCCTGCAGGACGGGACCGCGGCGGGGCGCGCCATCGCCACCTACATGCTGGCCAATCTGAGCGAGCTGCCCTTCGAGACCTCGGCGACCATCGCCCGCAAGGTCGGTGTCAGCGAACTGACCGTCGGCCGCTTCTGCCGGGCCATCGGCTACCAGCACTTCAAGGACCTGAAAGCCGACCTGAAATCGGACATCGGCGACAGCCCCTGGCTGATCGGCGACCGGCTGCGCGAATTCCAGGCCCGCAGCCGCGGCGGCGGGGGCGACATGGCGCGCAGCCTGGAGCTGGAGATCGCCGCCATCGTCCGGGTCTATGAGCTGGCGCAGACGCCGCAGTGGAAGACGGTGGTGCGGCGGCTGGCGACGGTGCCGCGGGTCTTCGTCGCCGGCTTCCAGACCGAGCGCGGCATCGCCGCGATCATGGTGCATCAGCTGCGCTACCTGCGCGACGGGGTGCATCTGGTCGACCTGTCCTCCGGCAACTTCGCCGAGGTGCTGCTGACCGACCCGGACAGCGCCGCGCTGGTGCTGTTCGATGCCCGCCGCTACTCGCAGCAGGCGCCGCTGCTGGCCCGGCGGGCGCGGGATGCCGGAATGCCGGTGACGCTGGTGACCGACCAGTTCTGCGACTGGGGCCATGACTGCGCCACCGAGGTCTTCGCGGTGCCGACCGAGATCAACCTGTTCTGGGATTCGACCGCGCCGATGGTGTCGCTGATCCAGCTGCTGCTGAACGGCATCTTCAGCGAGCTGGGCCCCGAGGTCGAGGACCGGCTGAACCGGATCGCGGAACTGTACAACGACTTCATCGGCCATGTCGGCCGCATCCCCGACCGCTGACGCGGCCGGCCAGGACAAAAACGGAAACACGGAGGCAGACATGACGGGATTGACGACAGGCGGAGTCCGCCTGGCCGGCGTGCTGGGCCTGGCCCTGACGGCGATGCTGCCGCTGCGGCCGGCGGCGGCGCAGGAGGCGGTGGTGGTGCTGGGCAGCGCCGAAGCCGGCGTGCCGAACTACGACCCGATCCGCGGCGCCATCCTGAATACCGGGGCGTCGCTGATCTATGACCGGTTGGTCGAGCAGGATGCCGACCAGTCCTTTCATCCCCATCTGGCCACGTCCTGGGAGTCCAGTCCGGACGGCATGAGCTGGACCTTCAAGCTGCGCCAGGGCGTCAAGTTCACCGATGGCGAGCCGTTCAATGCCCAGACCATCGTCTGGTGGATCCCGAAATACAAGGGCACCGAGAACGAGTTCATGGTCGACGCGATCGACCATGTCGAGGCGGTGGACCAATACACCGTGCGCTTCGTGATGAAGCGGCCCGAACCGAACCTGATCTTCAACCTGGCCAGCGCCTTCATGGGCATCCCCAGCCCGAAGGCCTTCGACGCCGCCGGCGACGGCTACGGCGTGACCGAGGCGGTGGGCACGGGCCCGTACAAGCTGGAGAGCTTCACGGTCGGGCAGGAGACCGTTCTGGTCCGCAACGACGACTATGCCTGGGGCACCGACCTGTCGGAGAACCAGGGCCCGCCGCATATCGAGCGGCTGACGCTGCGCGAGATCCCGGACCAGTCGACCGCCTTCCTGGAGCTGAAGACCGGCGGCGTCGACATGCTGCTGGACCTGCCCACCGACTACCTGTCGCAGCTGAAGTCGGAGCCGGACATCGATTTCCGCACCCAGCCCGGCTTCGGCGTGACCTACATGCCGATCAACACCCAACTGGAGCCGTTCACCGACATCCGGGTCCGCGAGGCGACGGCGCTGGCGATCGACCAGGCCGCGATCCTCAAGACCGTCTACAACGGCGTCGGCACCGAGGCGCACCAGTTCCTGATCGCGTCGCTGCCGGAATCGAAGGTCGATCCGAAGGTCGAGATCCGCTACGACGCCGCCCGGGCCAACAAGATCCTGGACGAGGCCGGCTGGGTCCGCGCCGATGACGGCATCCGGGTCAAGGACGGCAAGCGCCTGTCGGTCAAGCTGTGGACGCGGGCGGAGACGGAATTCAAGCGCATCGCCGAGATCGTGCAGGCCCAGCTGAAGGCCATCGGCATGGACGCCGCCATCACCGTCTTCGACACCAGCACCATCCGCGACCAGTACAAGAAGGGCGAGCACCAGCTGGTGATCAGTACGTATGGCTGGAACAACGCCGACATCCTCGACTGGTGCTTCAGCGGCAAGCGCCTGTTCTACCCGAACGTGGCGATGTGGAACGACCCGAAGTCGGAGGAGCTGAACGAGATCGCCATGCACCAGTCCCACACCGGGGCGGAGCGCGAGGCGAATTTCCGCAAGTACCACGAATACCTGCTGAGCCAGTTCGTCTTCGCGCCGATCTACGAGCCGGCGCAGAACATGGCGTTCAACAAGACCCGGCTGCAGGTGCCCGCCGTAATCCGCGGCCCGCAGCTGAGCCAGCAGACCTTCGTCGACCTCAAGGTCGCCGAGTAGCACGGCGCGGACCGGGAGGCCGAGATGATCGCCTTCGTGCTGCGGCGCCTGGCGCTGCTTGTGCCGGTCTTCCTGGTGGTTTCGGTGGTGGTGTTCCTCATCATCCACCTGGTGCCGGGCGACCCGATCGACAACATGATGCGGGTCGGGTCGACCCCGGCGCAGCGGGCCCAGATCGCGGCCAAATACGGCCTCGACCGCAGCCTGGCCGAGCAATATGTCGTGTGGATGGGGCGGCTTCTGACCGGCGATCTCGGCACCGCCATCATCCAGCGCCGCCCGGTCGCCGACCTGATCGCCCAGAACCTGCCGTTCAGCCTGGCGCTGGGCGGGCTGGCACTGGCCTTCTCCACCATCGTCGGCATCACCGCCGGGGCGGTGGCGGCCAGCTTTCACCGCAGCCGGATCGACGATGCGGTGACCGGGCTGATCCTGCTGGGATCGACCGTTCCCGGCTTCTGGCTGGGGCTGCTGCTGATCCTGGTCTTCGCGGTGTCGCTAGGCTGGGTGCCGGTGTCCGGCGCCCGCGGCTGGACCTCGCTGATCCTGCCGGTGATCGCCGCGGGCGCCGGCGGCATCGCCCTGGTGGCGCGGGTGACCCGGGTGGCGATGATCGAGGCGTCGCGGCAGGATTTCGTGCTGCTGCTGCACGCCAAGGGCCTGCCGCCCTGGACCATCCAGCTGCGCCATGTGCTGCGCCACGCCCTGCTGCCGGTGGTGACGGTGCTGGGGCTGCGCATCGGCTGGATCCTGGGTGGTGCCGTCGCCATCGAATACGTCTTCGCCCGGCCCGGCCTGGGGTCGCTGCTGATCCGCGCCCTGAACCAGCGCGACTATCCGCTGGTGCAGGGCTGCCTGCTGATGCTGGCCATGGCGGTGATCCTGGGCACGCTGCTGGGCGACATCGTCCAGGCGGCGATGGACCCGCGCCAGCGCGAGGCGCGGCCGTTATGACCCGCCGCCCCGCCCTCCTTTCCGCGCTGTCGACCGTCAAGGGCGGCATCGCCGGCCTGTACCTGATGCTGCTTGTGGCCGGCGCCGTCTTCGCCCCCTGGCTGGCGCCGTATCCCTACGACCAGCAGGACCTGTCGATCGTCAACCAGCCGCCCTCGGCTGAGCATCTGCTGGGCACCGACGAGCTGGGGCGGGACGTGCTGTCGCGCATCCTCAACGGCGCCCGCACCTCACTGTCGGTCAGCGTCACCGCGATCGGCGTGTCGGTGCTGCTGGGCCTGGCCCTGGGCGCCGCCTGCGGCTATTTCGGCGGCGCCTTCGACCGTACCGTGATGGTGGCCGTCGACCTGACCTGGTCGTTCCCGGAGATCCTGATCGCGCTGATCCTGGTGGCGATCATCGGCCCTGGGCTGCAGGGCGTGCTGCTGGCCATCGCCATTGCCTATCTCGCCCAGTTCACCCGGCTGACGCGCACCCAGGTGCTGTCGCTGAAGGGCGAGACCTATGTCGAGGCCACGGTCAATCTCGGCGCCGGCCATGGCCATGTGCTGTTCGCCCATCTGCTGCCCAACGCCCTGGCACCGGTGCTGGTGGCGGCGATGCTGGCCACCGGCGACGCCATCATCCTGGAGGCGACGCTGGGCTTCTTCGGCCTGGGCGCGCAGCCGCCGATCCCGAGCTGGGGCGCGATGATGAGCGCCGGGTCCGCGCAGCTGTTCATCGCGCCCTGGGTGATCCTGCTGCCCGGCTTGGCGGTGGCGCTGACCGTCGTCTTCCTGAACCTGTTCGGCGACGCCCTGATCGCGGCGCTGGACATCCGCGCCCGGCTGCGGGAGGCCTGAGATGCTGCTGACCGTCGAAGGGCTGCGCATCGGCATCGGCCCGCTGGCCCCGGTGGACGATGTCGGCTTCGCCGTCGACCGCGGCCAGATCCTGGGCGTGGTCGGCGAATCCGGCTCCGGCAAGTCGCTGACCGCGCTGGCGGTGATGGGCCTGCTGCCCCAGATCGGCGGCCGGATCGAGGCCGGGCGGATCCGGTTCGACGGGCAGGAGCTGGTGGGGCTGCCGGAGCGCCAGCTGCGCCGCCTGCGCGGCGGCCACATGGCGCTGATCACCCAGAACCCGATGACCTCGCTGGACCCGATGATGCGGGTCGGGCCGCAGATCGACCAGTCGGCCCGGCTGCATCTCGGGCTGGACCGGCGCGCTGCCCGCGCCCGCAGCCTGGACCTGCTGGCCGATCTGCGAATCCCCGACCCGGCGGCGGTGTACGGGCTGTACCCGCATCAGCTGTCCGGCGGCATGAAGCAGCGCATCGTCATCGCCATGGCCCTGGCCGGCGACCCCGACCTGCTGGTGGCGGACGAGCCGACGACGGCGCTGGACGTCACGGTGCAGGCCCAGATCGTGCAGATCATGGTCGAGCTGGTGCGCGACCGCGGCCTGGCCCTGGTGCTGATCACCCACGACATGGGCGTGGTGGCCCAGACCTGCGACCGGGTGGCGGTGATGTATTGCGGCCGGGTGGTCGAACGGGCGCCGGTCGGCGCCATCTTCGGCCAGCCCCGGCACCCCTACACCCAGGCGCTGATCCGCTGCATCCCGCGCGAGGACACGCCGCCCGGGGGCTTGAGCGGCATCCCCGGCATCGTGCCCGGCGCCGCCGACCACCCGCCGGGCTGCCGCTTCCATCCCCGCTGCCCCTGCGCCACCGACCGCTGCCGCGCGGATGTGCCGGCGCTGCGCGGCGACCCCGACGGCCATGGCGCGGCCTGCCATCTGGCGGAGGCGGCATGAGCGAGCTCCTGTCCATCTCCGGCCTCAGCCGGCGCTTCGCCGGCGGCGGGCTGTTCCGCCGGCGCGTGTTCCACGCCGTCAGCGACGTCTCCTTCGCCGTGCCCCGCGGCAGCGTGGTCGGCATCGTCGGCGAATCCGGCTGCGGCAAGTCCACCCTGGCGCGGCTGGTGCTGCGCCTGATCCCCGCCAGCGCCGGCAGCATCCGCTTCGACGGGCAGGAGGTCGGCGGCCTGGCGCGGGGCGAGCTGCGCCGGCTGCGGCGGCGGATGCAGCTGGTGTTCCAGGACCCGTATTCGGCGGTCGATCCGCGCTACTCCGTCCGCGACGCGCTGCTGGAGCCGTTCCGGGTGCAGCGCCTGCCGCCGGGGGAGGGCGAGGTCGCCGGCCTGCTGGAGATGGTGGGGCTGGCGCCCGCTTTGGCGCGGGCCTATCCGCACCAGCTGTCCGGCGGCCAGAAGCAGCGCGTCGGCATCGCCCGCGCCCTGGCGCTGCGGCCGTCGCTGGTGGTGCTGGACGAGCCGACGGCGTCGCTCGACGTCTCGGTCCAGGCCCAGATCATCGCGCTGCTGGACCGGCTGCGGCGCGAACTGGGGCTGACCTACCTGTTCATCTCGCACGACCTCGGCCTGGTCCGGTACTTCTGCGACCGGATCCTGGTGATGTATCTGGGCCGCATCGTCGAGACCCTGCCCAGCGGGGCGCAGCCGGCCCATCCCTACACAAGGGCGCTGCTGGACAGCACCTTCGAGCCCGACCCGCGCCGCCGCCGGCAGATCACCCGCCTGTCCGGCGAGATCCCCAGTGGCTGGGACCCGCCGCCGGGCTGCGCCTTCGCCGCGCGCTGCCCCCGCGCATCCGATTTGTGCCGCCGAACCTTGCCGACGCTGGCCGCCGTGCCGGGCCATGCCGGCGGGCAGCAGGCGGCCTGCCACCACCCTTTGACCTGAAGGCCCATCAGAGGCCGACCGGAGGAGCAACCATGAGCTTTCGCGTCCTGACTGCCGAATTCGCGCACGAGACCAACACCTTCAACATCCACCCGACCGACTACGACGCCTTCGCCCGGCGCGAGCTGTATTTCGGCGAGGATGCGATCCGCGCCCTGGGCGACGCCAACACCGGCATCGCCGGCTTCCGCGACGTCGCGCGTGAGCATGGCTGGACCCTGCGGCATGTGCTGAGCGCCGCGGCCGAGCCGGCCGGCCCCGTGACCCGTGACGCCTTCGACCGGCTGGGCGGCGCCATCGTCCGCGCGGCGGCCGAGGCGAAGGGCGCGCTGGACGGCATCCTGCTGGCCCTGCACGGCGCCATGGTCACCGACTTCTCGCCGGACGGGGAGGGCGAGCTGCTGGAGCGGCTGCGCGAGGCGGTCGGGCCCGGCCTGCCGATCGCGATCACGCTGGACCCGCACGCCAATGTCACCGAGAGGATGTGCCGGCACGCCGACATCATCATTTCCTACAAGACCTATCCCCATATCGACATGCGGGAGATCGCGCGCCATGCCGGCGGGCTGCTGCACCGGACCATGGCGGGGGAGATCCGGCCGAGGACGCTGCTGGTCCGCCGGCCGATGCTGGAGGAGATCAATGCCGGCCGCACCGATGTTGGCCCGATGGTCGACTGGATCGCGGAGGCGCGGGCCTATGAGGGGCGCGGCGGCGCCTT
Source organism: Inquilinus limosus MP06 (assembly GCF_000767795.1). Taxonomy (GTDB): domain Bacteria; phylum Pseudomonadota; class Alphaproteobacteria; order DSM-16000; family Inquilinaceae; genus Inquilinus; species Inquilinus limosus_E. Next base: position 9,772 of record NZ_JANX01000165.1, read on the forward strand.
CGCCGTCAGCATCAACGGCGCCTTCCCCAACGCCGACATCCCGGAGGTCGGGCCGACCGTGCTGGTGACCTATGAGGGGGACGAGGCGCCGCACCGCGCCTTCGCCGAGAGCATCGCCGACAAGATCTGGGACGCGCGGTTCGATGTGCTGAACACCTTCCACAGCGTGGCCGAGGCCGCGGCGATCGCGCGGGACTGGCAGGGCGACCGGCCGTTGATCATCGCCGACTATGCCGACAACCCCGGCGCCGGCGGCTATGGCGACGCCACCACCCTGCTGGGCGCGCTGCTGCAGGCCGGCATCGGCAAGGCCTGCTTCGGCCCGATCGTCGACCCCGAGACGGTGCAGCAGCTGCACGGGGTCAAGGCCGGCGAGACCCAGCAGCTGCGCCTGGGCGGCAAGACCGATCCGCGCTTCGGCGGCGGCCCGCTGGATGTGGCGGCGACGCTGCTGTGGACCAGCGACGGCAAGCTGGTCGGCGACGGGCCGATGCTGGGCGGCATCGAGTTCAGCTTCGGGCCCAGCGCGGTGATCCAGGTCGACGGCATCACCGTGCTGGTGGTCAGCGAGCCGTCGCAGATGCTGGACCTGCAGCAGTTCCGAGCCTTCGGCATCGACCCCGCGGCGCATCGCGTGGTCGGGCTGAAATCGATGCAGCATTTCCGGGCGGCGTTCGAGCCGATCGCCGGCAAGGTCATCGTCTGCGACAGCGGCGCCCTGTGCACGCTGAACTACCGGCAGATGCCGTATCGGAACGTGCCGCGGCCGATCTACCCGCTGGACCCGGAGATGAGCCTCTGACCCGATCGCGGTTGCTGGGGAGGGGATCATGAACCATCTCGCGGTCACGCCGCCGCGCGGCTACGGCGCGGCGGACGGACGGCTGACGCTCGACGGCCACGACCTGGTCGCCCTGGCGCGGGCGCACGGCACGCCGCTCTTCGTCTTCTCCGAGGCGCGGCTGCGGGGCAATGCCCGACGCTTCCGCCAAGCGGCGGAGGCCGGGCATCCGCGCGTGCTGGTCTGCTATGCCAGCAAGGCCTGCTCGAACCTGTCGGTATTGGCCGCGGTGCGGGAGGAGGGGCTGGGCGCCGAGGTCAATTCCGGCGGCGAGCTGCACAAGGCGCTGGCCGCCGGCGTGGCGCCGGACCGCATCGTCTTCAACGGCGTGGCCAAGACGGTCGAAGAGATCGGCGAAGCCATCGGCCGAGGGATCAAGGCGATCAACGTCGACTCGCCGTTCGAGCTGCGGCGGACTCCGGCGA
>NZ_JANX01000166.1 GCF_000767795.1 Inquilinus limosus MP06
TACCCCCTCCCGCAAGGGGAGGGGGAGTGTGGAAGGCAGAAGTCGCTCGAATGGTGAAGCCCTGAAAGCCGGGCCTCGCCTTCAGCGATCCTCGATCGCCCTTTGCCGCAGCAAATGGTCGGCCAGGACGCAGGCCATCATCGCCTCGCCCACCGGCACGGCGCGGATGCCGACGCAGGGGTCGTGCCGGCCCTTGGTCAGGATCTCGGTGTTGTGGCCTTCGATGTCGACCGTGCGCCGCGGCGTCAGGATCGAGCTGGTCGGCTTGACCGCGAAGCGCACCACCACCGGCTGGCCGGTCGAGATGCCGCCGAGGATGCCGCCGGCGTTGTTGGCGGTGAAGCGCAGCTCGCCGTCATTGCCCATCAGCATCTCGTCGGCATTCTCCTCGCCGGACAGCGCCGCGGCGCCGAAGCCGGCGCCGATCTCGACACCCTTGACCGCGTTGATCGTCATCATCGCCCGGGCCAGGTCGCTGTCGAGCTTGTCGTAGATCGGCTCGCCCCAGCCGGGCGGCACGCCCTCGGCCACCACCTCGACCACCGCGCCAGTGGAGGAACCGGCCTTGCGCACGCCGTCGAGATAGTCTTCCCAGCGCGAGGCGGTCTCCGCATCCGGGCAGAAGAACGGGTTGCGGTCGACCTGGTCCCAGTCCCAGCGGTCGCGGTCGATCTTGTGCGGGCCGATCTGCACCAGCGCGCCGCGGATGGTGACGCCGGCCAGGACCTTGCGGGCGACGGCGCCGGCGGCGACCCGGCAGGCGGTCTCCCGCGCGCTGGAGCGGCCGCCGCCGCGCGGGTCGCGGATGCCGTATTTCTTCCAGTAGGTGTAGTCGGCATGGCCGGGCCGGAACTTGGCCGCGATCTCGGAATAATCCTTGCTGCGCTGGTCGGTGTTCTCGATCAGCAGCGAGATCGGCGTGCCGGTGGTCTGCCCCTCATAGACGCCGGAGAGGATCTTGACCTCGTCGGCCTCGCGCCGCTGGGTGACGAAGCGGGACTGGCCCGGCTTGCGCTTGTCCATCCAGGGCTGGATGTCGGCCTCGGCCAGCGGGATGCGCGGCGGCGCGCCGTCGACCACGACGCCGATCGCGGGCCCGTGGCTTTCGCCCCAGGTGGTGAAGCGGAACAGGGTTCCGAAGCTGTTGCCGGCCATATCCGTATCCGCCCGGGCTCAGCCCTCTCGGGCCACGCGGTCGAGGGCGTCGCCCTCGAGCCGATAATAGATCTTCTGCGGCAGACGCGCCGCGCCGATCCGGTCGTAGAGGCGCTGCGCCCCCTCGTTCCAGGTCTCGGTGGTCCAGTCGAGCCGGGTGCAGCCGCGCTCCTGCGCCAGCCGGGCCAGGAAGCGCAGCAGCGCCTCCCCGGCCCCGAGGCCGCGCGCCCCGTCGCGGACATACAGGTCCTTGAGCTGCAGGTGCCCGGTCAGCGCCTTCCCCGGAAACAGCATGCCGAAGCTGGCGACGCCGACCGCATTTCCATCGATCTCGGCCAGGGCGATCTCGGTCGGATGCTCGCCCCAGACATAGCGCTCCACCCGCTCGGCCGTCACCGCATCCGGATCGAGCGCGCGGCCCTGGGCGTAGTGCCGGTCCAGGTCCTGGAACACCGCCGTCACCGCCGCGCGATCGGCTTCCGTGGCCAGCCGGACCGTGACGGCGGCCGCGCTCATGGCTTCGGCGCCAGGCTCTGCAGCAGCTCGGCCGTCGCGGCCGCGTTGTCGACCGCCACCATGCCGACGGTATGATAGCCGGCATCGACGTGGTGCACTTCGCCGGTGACGCCGGAGCCGAGGTCCGACAGCAGGTACAGACCGGCACCGCCGACCTGCTCGATGGTGACATTGCGCTTCAGGGGCGCGTTCAGCTCGTTCCACTTCAGGATGTAGCGGAAATCGCCGATGCCGCTGGCGGCCAGGGTCTTGATCGGGCCGGCCGAGATGGCGTTGACCCGGATGTTGCGGCCGCCCAGGTCGACCGCGAGGTAGCGCACGCTGGCCTCCAGCGCCGCCTTGGCCACGCCCATCACGTTGTAGTGCGGCATCACCCGCTCCGCCCCGTAATAGGTCAGGGTCAGCAGGCTGCCGCCATCGGTCATCAGCGGCACCGCCCGCTGCGCCACGGCGGTGAAGCTGTAGCAGGAGATGTCCATGGTGCGCAGGAAGTTGTCCCGCGTCGTGTTCAGGTACAGGCCGTCGAGCTCGTTCTTGTCCGAGAAGGCGATGCCGTGCACCAGGAAGTCGAGCCGGCCCCAATCGCGCTCCAACGTCTGGAACACCGCGTCGATGCTGGCCTGGTCGGTGACGTCGCAGGGCAGCACGTGGGTCGAGCCGACGCTCTCCGCCAGCGGCTTGACACGCTTGTGCAGCGCGTCACCCTGGTAGGTGAAGGCGAGCTCCGCACCCTGCGCCGCACAGGCCGAGGCGATCCCCCAGGCGATCGACCGGTCGTTGGCGACGCCCATGATCAAGCCGCGCTTGCCTTGGAGGAGCGGAGAGGGAACCGTCATTGCAGAGCCTCAGTTGGGGTCAGGACACCCGAACGGGGCGCGCCGCGGGTCCTCGGGAATACGCCGGGGATCGTACACGAACGCCCTTTCGGGTCAAATGTGGGCTGATGAATGGCATCGGGACCGGGTGATCGGCAAGAGCAGAGCCGGAGTTTCGGGCAGAAAGCCCGCAGCTGGGCGAAGGCGATCTACACCTTCGGCCGGTATGCGGTGCTGCGCTTCTGGAACGACCGCGGCGCCCAGGCGGCCTCGGCCCTGACCTATTCCTCGCTGCTGGCGCTGGTGCCGATCGCCACCATCGCCTTCTCGATCCTGTCCGCCTTCCCGGCCTTCGGCGTGATCAAGGGCGCCGCCCAGGCCTGGCTGGTGGAGATGCTGGTGCCCGAGGTCGGGCACACGGTGCTGAACTACCTGGAGGGGTTCAGCCAGAACACCGGGCGGCTGACCGCCTTCTCGATCGTCGGCCTCGTGGTCAGCTCGGTGCTGCTGCTGGCCACCATCGAGGACGCCTTCAACGGCATCTGGCGGGTGAAGGAGCAGCGGGCCTGGCTGGTGCGGATCGTCACCTTCTGGGCGATCCTGACCCTGACCCCGATCCTGGTGGTGGCCAGCTTCTCCTTCACCATCAACTTCTTCGGCAGCCATGGCGGCGGCGTGGCGCAGCAGCTGTGGTCGCCCTTCATCGGCTTCGTGCCGCTGGTGCTGCAGTTCATCGGCTTCACCTTCCTGTACCAGCTGATCCCGAACAAGTCGGTGCGCTGGACCGACGCCGTCATCGGCGGCGCCATCGCCGCGGTGGCGTTCGACCTGTCCAAGCGCCTGTTCGCCTGGTACCTGCGCGAATTCCCGGCCTATGAGACGATCTACGGCGCCCTGGCCACTATCCCGATCTTCCTGTTGTGGCTGTATCTCGCCTGGTCGATCGTGCTGATCGGCGCGGTGATCGCCGCGGCGCTGCCCGACTGGCGGTCCGGCCGCCTGCTGGGCGGCGAGATCGACAGCATCCTGCCCGGGCCGCGCCTGACCATCGCCGTCGCCATCCTGCGTGAGCTGGCGGCCGCCAGCCGCCTCGGCGTCGGCCTGCATCGCCCGACCCTGGTGGACCGGGTGCCGGTCGGCATCTCCGCCCTCGACGGCATGCTGGAACAGCTGCGCCATGCCCGCTTCGTCGAGCGCTCCGCCGCCGATACCTGGCTGATCTCTCGCGACCTCAGGATCACCACGCTGGCCGACCTGATGCGCGGCCTCGGCATCGGCATGCGCGGCAAGATCGGCGAGGTGCCAGGGCTGGAGGGCGACTGGCTGAAGGCGCTGGCGGAGCGCATCCACGCCGCCGAGGAGGCGCATCAGGACAGCCTGGGCGTGCCGCTGGCGACGGTGCTGGTGGACGAGCCGCAGGCGGAGCGCCTGCCGGGCCGAGGCGAGAAGCCGCCGATCGCGCTGCACCGGATGGCCCCGAATGCGGAAGGCCCGCCGTGACGGGCGGGCCTCCCTATCCCTCTTCGTCATCCCCGCGAAAGCGGGGATCTGCTCGGCTTCATGCCGAGATCCCGTATCTGCGCAGCGGCACGTCGCGCCGCAGCGCGCACGGGATGACGGTCAGTTCCTGACCGTCATCCGTTCTGGATCCGCCAGGTGCCGTCGCCCTCGCGGCAGGCGGTGCCGGTGCCGGTCTGGGCCCGGCCCTGGACGTAGATGGTCTGGGTGAACTCGCGGCAGTCGCGCCCGTAGTCGCGATAGGTCCGGGTCGGGGTGACGGTGCCGTAATTGCCCGAATCCGGGTTGCGCCAGGAGCTGGCAGTGCCGGTCGGGGCGGTCTCGAAGGCCCGGTTGTAGGTCCGCTCGGCATAGAGCTGGTCCGAGCGGTCGAGCGAGGCGCCGACCGAGTTGCCGAGCCAGCCGCCGATCAGCACGCCCGCGGCGGTCGCGGCCAGCTTGCCGGTGCCGCTGCCGAACTGCGAGCCCAGCAGGCCGCCGCCGGCGGCGCCGATCAGGGTGCCGGCGCCCTGCTTCGGGCCGTAGTCCTGGCACCCGGCCAGGGCGACCGCACCCACGAGCACGGCGGCGATGGTAAACTTCCTCATTCTCTCCGATCCTCCTGGGATGCCCGCAGCGGGCATCGGACCTGTCCTGGCCGCCATGGACTTCACGGCGTCGATCCCTAATGTAGCCAAAATTCGACCGAATGAAGGCCGTGCGCCATGACGACGCCCCCGTCCGACACGCCGAATCCCGGCAGTGCCGCATCCGAACCCGCAAACCGGGATTTCGTTCCGCCGACGGACCCGTTCGCCCTATTCGAAACCTGGTTCACCCTGGCTTCGGCCCATGAGATCAACGACCCCAACGCCGTGGCTTTGGCGACCGCGACGGCCGACGGCGCGCCGTCGGTGCGGATGGTGCTGCTGAAGGGGGTCGACGACGCCGCGGCCGAGGCGCGCGGCTTCGTCTTCTTCACCAATCTGGAAAGCCGCAAGGGCGAGGAGCTGGCGCGCAACCCGCGGGCGGCGCTGTGCTTCTACTGGAAGAGCCTGCGCCGGCAGGTGCGGATCGAGGGGCCGGTGACGCCGGTCGAGCCGGCGGAGGCCGACGCCTACTACGCCAGCCGCGCCCGCGGCAGCCGGATCGGCGCCTGGGCCTCGGCCCAGTCGCGGCCGCTGGCCGACCGGGCGACACTGGAGCAGGCGGTCGACGAGGCCACCCGCCGCTTCGGGCCGGAGGAATCGGACGGGCCGGTGCCGCGGCCGCCGCACTGGTCCGGCTTCCGCCTGGTGCCGTGGCGGATCGAGTTCTGGCAGGAACGGCCGTACCGCCTGCACGACCGGGTGGTGTACGAGCCGGGCCTGGAGGGCTGGCGCCACCACCGGCTGTATCCGTGACCGAGACCGTCCAAACCGGTGGCCGGACCGGCGGCGACCAGGCGCGGCGCGACCGGCTGCTGCGGCTGGCCACGGCGATCAGCGTCTCGGTCGCCTCCACCCTCGCCGTGCTCAAGCTGGGCGCCTGGCTGGTGACCGGGTCGGCGGCGATCCTGTCGTCGCTGCTGGACAGCATGGTCGACGTCGCCGCCTCCGGCATCCTGATGATCAGCGTGCGCCACGCGCTGCGGCCGCCCGACCGGTCGCACCGCTTCGGCCACGGCAAGGCCGAACCCCTGGGCGCCATCGCCCAGGCCGCCTTCGTCGGCGGCTCCGCCCTGCTGCTGATCTTCGAATCGGCCGGCCGCTTCATCACGCCGGAGCCGGTGGCCGAGGTGCCGCTGGGCATCGCCGTGATGCTGGTGTCGCTGGTGGCGACGATCTCGCTGGTGCTGTTCCAGCGCAGCGTCGCCCGCCGCACCGAATCGACCGCGATCGCCGCCGACCGGCTGAACTATGTCGGCGACACCGCCACCAGCATCGTCGTGCTTGCGGTGCTGGTGATCGGCCAGCGGCCGGGCTGGCAATGGCTGGACCCCGCCGCCGCGATCGGCGTGGCGCTGTGGCTGCTGGCCAGCGCCGCCGGCATCGCCCGCCGCGCCGTCGACCACCTGATGGACCGCGAGCTGCCGCAGGAGGACCGGAGCCGGATCACCGCCATCGTCCGCGCCGACCCGGAGGTGGCGGGCCTGCACGACATGCGCACCCGCAGCGCCGGCGGCACCCGCTTCATCGAGCTGCATGTCGAGATGGATGGCGGCCTGACCCTGTGGCAGGCCCACACCGTCTGCGACCGGCTGGAGGCGGCGCTGTCCGCCGCCTTCCCCGACTCCGAGGTGATCCTGCACCAGGAGCCGGCCGGGCTGGACGACGACCGGCTGGACCACCGCATCTACAAGCGCCGAACCTGACCCTCCGATCCCCTCTGCGGCCGGGTTCGACCCGGCCCTTGCCGCCTGCTAGGCTGGGCCGGCGACCAGAGAGGATTCCCATCGTGCCGCAGCCCGATCATGTGATGGCCTTCCCGATACCGGACGAGGCCGCGCTCGACGAGGACCTCAAGGCCTATTACGCCAAGTGCCTGGAGAAGCTGGGCCTGGTGCCGAATGTGATCCGCGCCTACAGCCTGCGGCCGAAGAAGCTGCGCAATTTCATCGCGACATACAATGAGCTGATGCTGGGCGACAGCGGCCTGTCGAAGCTGGAGCGGGAGATGATCGCCGTCACCGTCTCCTCCGCCAACCGCTGCTACTACTGCCTGGTCGCGCATGGCCAGGCGGTGCGGCGGCTGGCCGACGACCCGGAGCTGGGCGAGATGCTGGCCTTCAACCACCGCGTCGCCCGGCTGCCGCCACGCCAGCGCGCCATGCTGGACTTCGCCTGGCGGCTGACCACCGAGCCGCACATGGTCGGCGACGCCGAGCGCGCGGCGCTGCGCCAACAGGGCTTTTCCGACGAGGACATCTTCGACATCTGCGACGTCGTCGGCTTCTTCAACATGTCGAACCGCGTCGCGTCGGGCGTCGACATGATGCCGAACCGCGACTATCACGCGATGAACCGCTGATCTCCCCGGAGCCGGACGCATCATGGGCCGCTTCATCCGCGCCATCCTCATCATCTTCGGCGTGCTGTTCCTGCTGCTGATCCTGGCGGGCGGCGGCCTGACCTGGTACGCCATGACGCGGACGCACCCGCTGCCCAAGGGCGACCTGGCGCTGGTGCTGGACCTGCGCCGCGGCGCGCCGGACCAGGTGCCCGGCGGCTTCAGCCTGAGCCGCACCCCGCTGACGCTGCACCAGACCATCGACGCGATCGACCGCGCCGCCGCCGATCCGCGCGTCGGCGCCATCGTCGCCCGACTGTCGCCCGATGCGGTGCCGCTGGCCTCGGCGCAGGAGCTGCGCGACGCCATCGACCGGGCGCGCCGCGCCGGCAAGCTGACCGTGGCCCATGCCGAGGACCTGGGCAGCGCCGGGCCGGGCAATGTCGCCGTGTTCCTGGCCGCCGGCTTCGACCAGAGCCTGATGATGCCGCAGGGCGGCGTCGGCCTGACCGGCATCTCGGTCGAGGTGCCGTTCGTGCGTGACCTCCTGGACACCGTCGGCATCCAGCCCGAGGTCAGCAAGCGCGGCCAGTACAAATCGGCACCCGAGACCTTCACCGAGCGCGACTTCACCCCGGCCAGCCGGGCGATGAACGAGGACATGGCCCAGGGGCTGTATGACCAGCTGGTGGCCGGCATCGCCCAGGGCCGCGCCCTGCCGCCGGACCAGGTCAAGAAGCTGATCGACGGCGGCCCCTACACGGCCAAGGAGGCGGTCGACGCCAAGCTGGTCGACAAGCTGGCCTATTGGGACCAGGTCGACGACCTGGTCGACGCCCGCGCCGGCCGCAAGCTGGCAGAGGTCAAGGCCGACGACTATCTGGAAGCGACCGAGCCCGAGGCGAAGGCCGACCAGCCGCAGGTGGCGGTGATCTACGCCACCGGCCCGATCGTCGACGAGCCGTCGGACAGCCGGCTGGAGCGCGAGATCGTCGGCCGCGAGCTGGCCCAGACCATCGACGACGCGGTCGAGAACGAGAAGATCAAGGCGATCGTGCTGCGCGTCGACAGCCCCGGCGGATCGGTTGTCGCCTCGGCCCTGATCGGCCGGTCGGTCGGCCGGGCGCGCGACGCCGGCAAGCCGGTCGTGGTGTCGATGGGCGAGGCCGCAGCCTCCGGCGGCTACTGGATCTCCGCCCAGGCCAAGGCGATCGTGGCCGAGCCGTCGACCCTGACCGGGTCGATCGGCATCTTCGCCGGCAAGCCGGTGCTGCAGGCGCTGTGGAAGAAGGTCGGCGTCAACTGGGGCAATGTGCAGCGCGGCCGCAATGCCGGCATCTGGACCCTGAACGAGCCGCTGGACGCCAGCGGCAAGGCCCGGTTCGAGGCCGGCATCGACGCCGGTTATGACGCCTTCCTGCAGCTGGTGGCCAAGGGCCGCGGCATGGACCCGAAGGCGGTCGACGCCATCGCCCAGGGCCGGGTCTGGCTGGGCAGCGAGGCGGTGAAGAACGGGCTGGTGGACCGGCTGGGCGGCCTGGACGCGGCGATGGTCATCGCCCGCCAGGCGATCGGCCTAGGCCCCGACGCCAAGGTGGCGGTGGTGCGCCTGCCGCGGCCGCGCTCGGCGCTCGACACGCTGCGCCGGCTGGTCTCCGGCAGCCCGCTGGGCGGGGCGGCGCTGCTGGAGCAGGCCGGGCTGGGCCCGCTGGCCCCGGTCGCGGAACGGTTCAGCGCCCTCGCCGCCGCGGCCGACGGCCCGGTCGCGGCCATGCAGCCGCTGGTGCTGGGACGATAAGGACGTAAGTTGGGTTTGCCGACCGCGAACCCAACCTCCGGTCTAACGCGGCGTCTCGGTCGGCGGGGCGGCCGCAATCCTTTCCTGCGCCGCCTCGACCAGCGCCTGCAGCGTCGGGCGGTCCGGGGCGAAGAAGGTCGTGCCGGTGTGCGGGGTCGAGAAATCAAGCAACCGGTCATAGGCGCCCGGCGGGTCGCCGACATACATCCGCTGCAGCATCCTCTCGATCACCCAGAGGTATCGGGAATAGCCGATGAAATAGGTGCCGAACTCGTGCTGCCCCGGGCGCCCGAAGGGCATGTTGTCGCGCAATATGTCGTGTTCGGTGCCGTCGGCATCGGTGATGGTGGCCAGCGATTTGTGCGATTTGCGCGGCGCGTCGTCGTCATCGATCTCGATATTGTCGATCTTGGTGCGGCCGATGATCCGTTCCTGGTCCGGCGTCGGCAGCCGCCCCCAGGCGCCGAGATCGTGCAGGTACTTCTGGACGACGACATAGCTGCCGCCGGCGAAATCGGCGTCCTCGTCCCCGACCAGCGCCGAGGCGGGCAGGTCGAGGCCGGCCGGATTGGCCGTGCCGTCGACGAAGCCGAGCAGGTCGCGCGCGTCGAAATAGCGGAAGCCCGAGACCTCGTCGACGACGGTCACGGCGGCGCCGAGGCTGTCGAGCAGGATGCGCTCGAACTCGAAGCAGAGGTCGGGGCGCTCGGACCGGATGTGGAACAGCAGATCGCCCGGCGTCGACGGCGCCGTGTGGACCGGCCCCTCGATCGGCGCGAAGGCCTTCAGCTCCTTGGGCCGCCTGTCGAGGCTGAGACGATCCCAGAGATCGCGGCCGAGGCCGACGACGCAGGACAGCCGGCCGGACAGGTCGCGGAACCCGACGGTCTTGACCAGGTCGTCGAGCCCGTCGAGCACCGAGCAGGCCGTGGCAAGGGCGGCCCGGTCGTTGCCGACGGTGACGACGAGAAACACGGCCGCGCGCGACAGCGGCGCGTCGATGCTCTGGGCGTCGATCGGCACCCGGTCCCAATTCTTCCCCGACATCGCAGATGCTCCACCCGGTTCCCCCGCGGCGGATTACAGCCGCCCCGCGGGGCCGCCGTCCAGGGCGGATGTCACCGCGGCACCCTATCCCTCGAACTTTCCCCCAATGAGGAACTCGACATTCCCCTCCGGTCCGGTGATCGGGCTTTCGGTCACGCCCAGCACCTGCCAGCCAGGACGGGCGGCGAGCCAGGCGGTGATGCGGTCGCAGACCTCGCGGTGCAGCTCCGGGTCGCGCACCACCCCGCCCTTGCCGACCCGGTCGGGCCCGACCTCGAATTGCGGCTTGATCAGCGCCACCAGCCAGGCGCCCGGCGCCGCCAGGGCCAACGCCGCCGGCAGCACCGTCTCCAGCCCGATGAAGCTGGCGTCGCAGACGACGATGCCGACCGGGTCCGGGACCAGCGCCCGATCCAGGTGCCGGGCATTGGTCCGCTCCAGCACCACCACGCGCGGGTCCTGGCGCAGCGACCAGGCCAGCTGGCCGTGGCCGACATCGACGGCATAGACCTTCGCCGCCCCACGGTTCAGCAGCACGTCTGTAAAGCCGCCGGTCGAGGCGCCGACGTCAAGCCCAACGAGGCCGGTCGGGTCGATGCCGAAATGGTCGAGGCCCTTGACCAGCTTCAGCCCGCCGCGGCTGACCCAGGGATGGTCGCGGCCGCGCACCGTCAGCGCCTCCGGCTGGGCAATGCCGTCGCCGGGCTTGCCGACCCGCTTGGTGCCCTCATAGACCAGCCCGGCCAGGATCAGCGCCTGGGCCCGCGCCCGGCTTTCGGCCAGGCCGCGCTCGACCAGCACCAGATCCGCCCGCGGCCGCTTCGCCATCGTGTCCCTCCGACATCCTGTCGGATGCGGTTTACACCCTTTGCGGTTCCGGGGTGAGATTCCGATCCGGCGCCCGAGTCTCTCCTAGGGAAGGAACCTCGCATGCCCGCCTGCAGCTTCGCCATCGTCGGCCCCGGCTGGCGCACCGAGTTCTTCCTGCGCGTCGCCAAGGCGCTGCCGGAGCGCTTCCGCGTCGACGGCGTGGTGGTGCGCGACCCGGCGCGCGGCGCCGCCTTCGAGGCGGAATGGGGCGTGCCGACCTTCCGCAGCGTCGAGGCGCTGCTGCGCCTGACCCGGCCGCGCTTCACCGTGGTGTCGGTGTCGCAGCCGGCCGCGCCCGGGGTAATCGCCGAACTGGCCGCCGCCGGCC
>NZ_JANX01000167.1 GCF_000767795.1 Inquilinus limosus MP06
ATCGTCCAGCACCGCCGGGCGGACGATCTCCTGCGGCACCAGCGCCGGGGCCTGGTCGGCATGGCGGAAGCGCTCGACCAGGGCGGCGAAGGCGGCCCGGTCGCTGGTTTCGGTCAGGAAGATCTTGTGGATCGCGGTGCCGGCGGCGTCGAAGAACTGCAGGCTCGGCTTCGGGTGATCGGCGCCGCCGACCGCGAAGCCGTGCGCCCAGCGGGTGTAGAACAGCCGCAGGTCGATGTCGGCGCCCAGCGCCAGGCCGACATGGCTGCCGGCCGAGACGTTCCGGTACACGCCGGTCTTCTCGTGCACCACGCTCTCGTTGCGGGTCAGCGCCATCACCGGGCCGAGCGCCTCGACCGCCTGCAGGATGGTGCTCCACTCCCCGCCGATGCGGGTGGTGCCGGCACCCACTTGCGAGGCGACGAGCTCGCCCTCGCTGACGCCCAGCTCCGCCGCAGCATCGCGGGCGCGCAGCTGCGGCTTCTCGGCCCGCAGCGCCGCCCAGCGCGCGGCGAGGGCGGTCGGCGGGGCAGGGAGGTCGGTATCGAGGCTCTGCATCATGCTCTCCGATCACCGGGGGCAAAGGGCGCCGGCGGCCGGCGGGGTGCGACAGGACATGCGAAAGCGCGGCCAAAACGGGGGCCGCCGGGACTGCGAAGCATGACGAGAACCTGTTCGGGCAACGGGTTCTCGCGCAGACCTGGCGGCGGGCGGTGCCCGGCTTGCTGGGGGCGCGAGCGAGGGAGGGCTACTTGGTCAGGATCAGCTTGCTGTTGCGGGTGATCCGCAGGCGGTAAACGTCCTCGCCGTGCTGGATGGTCAGCTCGCGGCGGGCGCCGAACAGGTCGCGGGTGTCGAGGCTGGCAGGGGCGGGCCGCTGCGGCTCGACGGCATGCGCTGAGGGTTGATCCAGCATGGTCCCCATCCACGGTGAGATTGATCGGACAAGACGATGTTGAGAGTCATTCTCACATCCATCCGAGCCGGTCAAGCAAATGCGTGTCATTCCTAATTGCATTTATCAGAAATGCCCCGGTCGGCAGGGTGGAGCGTCAGCGTCGCCGGGCGAGGCCGTCCAGAAGGAAGCCGAGGCCTTTGCTGAAGGTGCCGCCCCAATCGTCATCCAGCAGCAGGCCGGAGCGGTCGATGGTCGGGTAGCGTTCGCCGAACCCCGAAAGGCGCTGCCGCGCGGCGGCCCTTTCGTCGTCCGAGAGGTCGAAGCTCGTCCGGGTGATGGTGGCGCCCATCACATAGTTCCAGAGCGACCAGATCGCGACGTTCATGTCCGCCTCCGCAACCTCGGCCCTGGACAAGGCGCTGCTCAGCAGCTCCAGGCGGCCGAGGATGTTCGGGCCGAGCGCCCGGCTCGGCAGCAACGACGCCGACCAGGGATGGCGCAACATGCTGGCGCGCCAGTCCTCGAGCATATGGTGGACGTCCTCGCGCCAGTCCCGGGGCTCGCCATCCTGCGGCAGTCCGCGGTACTCGAGCACCGAGTCGAGCGCCAGGTCGAAGACATCCTCCTTGTTGTCGACGTGCCAATACAGGCTCATCACGCCCGAGCCGAGGCGATCGGCCAGCCGGCGCATGGTCAGGCCCTCGACGCCCTGGGCGTCCAGCAATTCCACGGCCGCCGTCACGATGCGCTCCAGGGAGAGGGGCGGCTCCTGTTCGCGTCCGGTCCTCTCGCCCATGCGTTGAGACCGCTTGCCCCCGGCCCCGCTACGCTTGCCTGTCATCCGTCTTCCCCGCTGGTCGGACCGCCGATTCTGGCCGGCAACGCCACGGATGTCGACCCTGACCGATTGACTCGTATGGCGTACGATGCGATCCACTCGTATGGCGTACGAGTCAATCGCTCGACGATCTGATCGAAGGTGAAACCATGCCACGCGCAGCCGGGCATCTGCTTATCGGAGGGCTCATCATCATGACCGTGGGTATTGCCGCCGCGACGGCGGCGAATGAGAGCGATCCCAAGCTGACCATCGTCAATCCGAAGACGCTCTACGACCCGTCGCCGAACGGCTACAGCACGGCGGTGATCGCGCCCGCCGGAGCCCGCGTGGCCTACATCTCCGGACAGGGCGGCCAGGACGCCGCGGGCGCCCTGTCGCCCGACTTCGCTGCCCAGGTCAGGCAGGCCTACGCCAATCTGGGCGCCGCGCTCGATGCCCTCGGCGCCAGGCCAGATCAGGTCGCCAAGCTCACGGTCTTCGTGGTCGACCACGACATGTCGAAGCTCGGGGTGCTGACCCAGGCGGTGAAGGACATGTTCGGCGAGGCGCTGCCGGCGCAGACGCTGATCCCCGTCCCGAAGCTCGCCATCGACCCCATGCTCTTCGAGGTCGAAGCCGTCGTCGTTCTGAAGTAGACGGGCGCATCGCCACCCGAACGGGCCGGGACGCCGGCGGACGGCCTCCATGCCGGCGTCCCCATGAGCGCCGGAAACCTCCGGAAACGCGATGCTTGGTGCGCACCGCCGCGGCGCGCATATAATGCGGGCATCGATGAATGCCGCGAGGACGGGTGCGGATGGAGTCAGGGGCCGGGCGATGACAGAGGTGCAGGCGATCCAGCGCAGGCCGGCCGAGCGGCCGGTCCAGCCTTCAACCGGCCTTTCCGTCTGCGAGGACCGTGTCGTCGAACGCTTCCTCGACCGCCCCACGGCCCCGCGCAGCGATACCGAGCTTCTGCGCCGGCTCAATCACAGCCTGTTCGACGAGCCGGAGTACCGGCCGAGCGTGCCGAGCCTGCGCATCCTGGTGATGGTGGCGGCCGTGGCGCTGCTGGCCGTGGGGGCGGCGGCGCTGATCGGCACCGCCTGGCATGACCTGAGCGGCGGCGGGACCCCGCAGCAGGAGGTCCGCTGAGCCGCCCGCCCGGTCCGATGGCCTCAGCTGTCGTATTGCAGCAGCGAGACCAGCGGCGCGTCGATCCTGTCGCGGCCGCCGAGGAACGACAGCTCGATCAGGCAGGCCGCGCCGCGGACATCGGCACCGACCCGGCGCAGCAGCTGGATCGCCGCCGCCATGGTGCCGCCGGTCGCCAGCAGGTCGTCCAGCACCACCGCCTTCATCCCCGGCTTGATCGCGTCGGCCTGGATCTCGATCGCATCCGACCCGTATTCGAGATCGTAGAGATGGCCGATCGTCTCGCCGGGCAGCTTCCCGCGCTTGCGGCACATCACGAAGCCGCAGCCTAGCACATAGGATAGTGGTGCCGCCGCCAGGAACCCGCGAGATTCGATGCCGACCAGGATGTCCGGCTGCCACGCCTGGACCTTGGCCGCGAGGCTGTCGACGGCATGCCGCCACGCTTGCGGGTGGGCCAGAAGCGGCGAGATGTCGTAGAACAGGATGCCTGGCTTGGGAAAATCCGGGATGCCGCGTATGTGCGACTTGAGATCCATGGGACGTCCTTGGTTGCGGGCCGGAGCGACCCTGCATCGTAGTGCCTGCGGCCCGAAAGGCAATTCGCAGGTGCGGGAACCGGTTGCCCGGGAGGCCGCACGGTGACCGCAGCGGCGGCTGCCGACGCCGAGGCCCGGATCGACAGCCGTGTCGAGCGCGGCGTCACCAGGCTGCATCTCGAGGGGCCATGGGTGACGCGTGCAGCGGCGCCCCTGGACCGCGAGCTGTCGGAGCTGGTGCAGAAGCCGGTGAAGGGCGAGGTGGTGCTGGACCTGTCCGGCGTCACCCGGCTGGACACGGTCGGCGCCTGGCTGGTGCATCGCACCCAGGAGGATCTCGCGGCAGCCGGCGCCACGGTCCGGGTCGAAGGCGTCTCGGACGACCAGAAGGGCCTGCTGGAGGCCGTGTCGCGGGTCGAGCGCGACGAGCCGATCAAGCATCCCGACCGCAACATCCTGTATGAGCTGGCCTACCGCACCGGCAAGGCGACCTACCATTTCCGGGACGAGGCGCTGGCGCTGTTGAGCTTCCTCGGCATGCTGGTGGTCAAGAGCATCGCCACGCTGCTGCGGCCCGGCCGGATCCGCTTCACGGCGCTGGCGCACAACATCGAGGCCACCGGCCTCAATGCCCTGCCGATCGTCGGCCTGCTGTCCTTCCTGATCGGCGTGGTGCTGGCCTATCAGGGGGCGGACCAGCTCAGCCGCTTCGGCGCCCAGATCTTCGTGGTCAACCTGCTCGGCGTCTCGGTGCTGCGCGAGCTGGGCGTGCTGATGACGGCGATCATCGTCGCCGGCCGCTCCGGCTCGGCCTTCACCGCGCAGATCGGCACCATGCAGGTGAACCAGGAGGTCGACGCGATGGAGACGCTGGGCCTCGACCCGATCGAGGTGCTGGTGATTCCCCGCGTCTTCGCCCTCGCCATCACCCTGCCGCTTTTGAGCTTCTATGCCAGCATGATGGCGATCCTGGGCGGTGCGTTCATGTCGTATTTCGCCCTGAACATCAGCTTCGTGCAGTTTCTGAACCAGTTCCAGGCGGCGATCGGCATCAACACCTTCTGGGTCGGCATGGTCAAAGCCCCGGTCTTCGCCTTCACCATCGCCATGGTCGGCTGCTATGAGGGGCTGAAGGTCTCCGGCAGCGCCGAGAGCGTCGGCCGGCTGACCACCCAGTCCGTCGTCGTCTCGATCTTCCTGGTGATCGTGCTCGACGCGCTGTTCTCCATCCTGTTCGCCACCCTGGGGGTCTGACGATGAGCGAGGATCCCCGGGCGCCGGGCCAGGCACCGGACGAGGACGTCGCGATCCGCGTCCGCGGCCTGAAGACCCAGTTCGGCAGCCAGGTCATTCACGAGGGGCTGAATCTCGACGTGCGGCGCGGCGAGGTGCTGGGGGTCGTCGGCGGGTCGGGCACCGGCAAGTCGGTGCTGCTGAAGGAGATCATCGGCCTGATCCGGCCCGCCGCCGGCAATATCGAGGTGCTCGGCGTCGACATGGACCAGGCGGACGAGGCGGAACGCCGGGCGGTGCAGCGGCGTTGGGGGGTGATGTTCCAGGACGGCGCCCTGTTCAGCTCGATGACCGTGGCCGAGAACATCCAGGTGCCGATGAAGGAGTACACACGACTGTCGCACCACATGATGGACGAGCTGGCGCGGGTGAAGATCGCGATGGCCGGCCTGGCCTGCAGCGCGGCGGTCAAGCACCCGTCCGAGCTGTCCGGCGGCATGCGCAAGCGCGCCGCCCTGGCCCGGGCGCTGGCGCTGGACCCGGAGATCATCTTCCTCGACGAGCCGACCGCCGGTCTCGACCCGATCGGCGCCGCCGCCTTCGACCAGCTGATCTCCGAGCTGCAGCGCAGCCTCAAGCTGACGGTGTTCATGGTCACGCACGATCTCGACAGCCTGGTCACGATCTGCGACCGCATCGCCGTGCTGATCGACAAGAAGATCCTGGTCGACACCTACGAGAACCTGCTCAAGGTCGACCATCCCTGGATCCAGGAGTATTTCCACGGGCCGCGCGGCCGTGCGGCGGCGGCCGAGCGCGCCGCCCTGGAGCAGGCGCATACGGGGGCGGAGGGCTGAGATGGAGACGCGTGCGAGCTATGTCGCCGTCGGCAGCTTCGTCCTGATCCTGATGGTCGGGCTGGTGGTGTTCGCCGTCTGGCTCGGCGGGTCGGGGCTGCGCGAGAATGCCGAGCGCTACCTGATCTACTTCTCGGGCAACGTCACCGGGCTGCAGGAAGGCAGCCAGGTGCGCTACCGCGGCATCCCGGTCGGCTCGGTCGAGGACGTCCGGATCGACCCGTCGAATGTCGAGCGGGTGGAGGTGCGGATCGCGGTCCGGCCGAACACCCCGATCGTCAAGGGCACCGTGGCATCGCTCGAGATCCAGGGCCTGACCGGCGGCGCCTTCGTCCTGCTCAGCGGTGGCGCCCAGGGCGCTCCGCGGCTGGAGAAGGCGGAGGGCAAGGAATACGCCGTCATCCCGTCGCGCCAGTCCGGGCTGCAGGCGATCGTCGACACCGTGCCGCAGCTGCTCGACCGGCTGTCCGACATCTCGCGCGAGGTCCAGCGGATCTTCTCCGAGGACAACGTCCGGAACATTTCCGAGGTCCTGGGCAATGTGAACACCCTGACCGCGGCTCTGGCGCAGCGCTCGACCCAGCTGGCGGCGACGATCGAGCGGATCGACACGCTGACCCAGAACATCGACGGGCTGGTGACGGAGGCGCGGACCGACCTGGACCGCATCACCACCGGTGCCAACGGCTTCCTGACCACCACCAACACCCAGGTCAACGCCGCCGTGGCCGATGCCCGCGAGATGATCGCCTCGCTGCGCCAGAGCGCCGACGGCGTGGCCCGGCTGCTCAAGCAGTCCGGCCCGGGGGTGGAGAGCTTCTCCACCGACGGCCTGTACGAGATCACCCAGCTGATCACCCAGCTGCGCCAGCTGACCGACAACCTGAACCGCACCCTGTCGCGGCTCGACCGCAGCCCGGCGCAGTTCCTGTTCGGCGGTTCGTCCGGCGGCGTGCCGCCGCAAGGTTCCCAGAGGTGAAGATGAGTTTCTCCCCCCTGTCCCGGCGCCTTTTCCTGCGGCAGGCCGCGGTCTCCTCGGCCGCGGCCGGGCTGGCCGGCTGCGGCGGGATCAGCGCCCTGGCCCCGGCGGCGCCGCAGGTCTACGAGCTGACGCCGAAGAACACCTTCGCCACGGACCTGCCGAAGGTGACCTGGCAGCTGCTGGTCGACATGCCGACCGCCAATGCCGGCATCGACACCGACCGGATCGCGATCAGCGAGACCCAGACCTCGCTGGACTATTTCGCCAAGGTGGCCTGGGTCGACCGGGCCCCGGCGATGGTGGTCGGCCTGCTGGTCGAGAGCTTCGAGAACACCGGCAAGATCGTCTCGGTCGGCCGCCAGATCTCGGGCCTGCGCGCGAACTACGTGCTGCAGCCCGAGATCCGCGAGTTCCGGGCCGAGCGCTGGCAGGGGCCAGCCCTACCGGGTGCGGGTGCGGATCGGCGCCAAGCTGGTGCGCTTCCCGCAGCGGACGATCATCGGCGGCGAGAGCTTCGAACGGGTGGTCGAGGTGAAGGGGCCGGACTTCACGGATGTGATCCGGGCCTGGGACGACGCCCTGGGCGGCGTGCTGAAGCAGGTTGTCGAGTGGACGCTGCGCACCGGCGAACGGGACGACCGCGCCGCGGGCCGGCCGCGGCGCTGAGGGAAGGGCAGGGGCGGACGTGGTGCCGCGCCGGCGCTCCGGCCGGCGCCGGGCGTCAGCGGGACGGCTGCGTCGTCAGCGGGTGACGGTCTGCCAGAAGAAGAAGGCGATCACACCGATGATGATGACCCACTCTGCACCCATGATCCGGTCCGTCCCTATCTTCGTTGCCGCCCTTCATAGCACGGTGCGGCCCGATCGCAAGGCGTTCGCCGCGACCACCGTGCAGGGGCGATGTTCGCAAGTGAAAATATTGGCATCGTTTTCGCTTCCCCATTAGCATTCTTTTTCGTCCAGCCACGGGAAGCAGAGCGGCCATGAACGCCACGGCGCGCCAGAACCAGATCGTCGAGCTGGTCCGCCAGGAAGGCTATGTCACGGTCGAGACCCTGGCCGAGCGGTTCCAGGTGACGCCGCAGACGATCCGCCGCGACATCTCGCTGCTGCAGGACCGGTCGCTGCTGCGGCGCTTCCACGGCGGCGTCACCGCGCCCGGCAGCGTCGAGAATTTCGCCTATTCCACCCGCCAGGTGCTGTGCCTGGAGGAGAAGCGCCGGATCGCCCAGCTGGTGGCGCGGCAGGTGCCGGACAACGCCTCGCTGTTCCTCAACATCGGCACGACAACGGAGGAGGTGGCCCGCGCGCTGCTGGGCCATCGGGGCCTGCGGGTGATCACCAACAACATCAATGTCGCGAACATCCTGTATTCGAATGCGAGCTGCGAGGTGATCGTCGCCGGCGGCGTGGTCCGGGCCCGCGACGGCGGCATCGTCGGCGAGGCGACGCTCGATTTCGTCCGCCAGTTCAAGGTCGATGTCGGGATCATCGGCATCAGCGGCATCGACGAGGACGGCACGCTGCTGGACTACGACTACCGCGAGGTGCGCGTGGCCCGGGCGATCATCGACAATTCGCGCCAGGTGTTCCTGGTGGCCGACCACACCAAGTTCGGCCGCAACGCCATGGTGAGGCTGGCTTCGATCGGCGAGGTGCACGCCCTGTTCACCGATCGCGCTCCCCCGGCGCCGTTCGGCGACGCGATCGCCGCCACCAGCTGCCAGGTCCACGTCGCCGACTGACGTCGAATCAGGCCCGCGCGGCTCTTGCTCTCAGACCAGGCCGTCCTGCTTCAGCCGCGCGACCAGGTCCTTGGCCGCCCGGGCCGCGAGATCGGCGAAGTCGGAGCTGGAATTGCCGCGGGCGGTGGCCTCCCCGGTCCAGATCACCGTGCCGTTGCCGGCCTCCTGCAGCCTGGCCTCGTAGCGGGCGGCCGGCTCGTCGACCCAGCCGCCGCCGGCCACCGGGCCGGCGAAGGCCGGGCGGCCGTACCAATACCCGCCATAAGGTCCGAAGCCGCCATAGGGCCAGAACGGGTCGCCGACATAGGTCGGCGGGATGTAGCGGGTCACCCTGGCGCGCTGGTCGACGGCGATTCGCAGCACGGCGCGGACGCCGGCGGTCCGGATCGCTGCGGCTTCGGCGGCCGGGCCGCCGGGCCGTGTCGGCGGCACCAGGTCGATCATCCGCACGGCATGGACCCCGTTCGCCGTGAGCTCGGCCACCGCCGCGCTCTCCAGCGCCTCGCGCTCCGCCAGCCGCGGCGTCTGCGCCGCCACCGCGATCGATCGGATGGCCGCGCCGCCGCGATAGGCGGGGTCGACATAGCCCGCCACCCGCGTCTGCACGCAGGCGCCGAGCAGGAGGGCGGTCAGGGCAAGGACAAGGACGCGCATGACGCCTCCTGAGAATCGATCTCAAAGACATGGCGCAGCGGATCGCGGCCGCCAAGGACTGTCGTTGCCATTGTGACAAATTTGTCTCTCACTGCCCGTGACCGGAGCGGAGGAGCGCATATCGCCTCATGCTGCGGCTGGGCTTCCGCAGGCGTCTTGTGTATTCAAGGCAGGTATTCGGAGGCCGTCCGGGGGGAATAATGGCCGTTGCGAGGAAGATTGCCAGTGTCGTTGCCGCGGCCGTCATCTCGGCCTGCACCGTTGCGGCGACGACGGGAACGGCGACGGCCAGCCCGTGGGCGGAGCCGGGCGATTCGACCCTGCGCAACGACATCCACATCCTGGAGAACTTCCGGCTGATCGACGGCGTGCTGAACGCCTGGCCGCTTCCCTGGGCGCAGATCACCTACCGCCTGGCGAAAGCCGACCGGGATGCGCTGCCGCCCTACGCCCAGGCCGCGCTCGACCGCGTCCGCGCCCGGGCCGCGGCGGAGACCCGACAGGGCCAGCTGCATGCCGAACTGCGGGCCGACCTGACCAACCAGCCGGCCCTGGTGCGCGGCTTCGAATACACGGCGCGGCAGCGCGGCGAGATCACCGCCTCCTTCGAATACATGGGCGATTCGACCGCGCTGCGGCTGTCGGTCGGCGCCTATTCCCGCTTCGTCAAGGGCGACAGCCCCTGGTACTACGCCGGCGAGGACTCGTTCCAGCCGTCGCTGGACGGCACCTATCTGGCCCAGCGGATCGACAACTGGGTCCTCTATGCCGGGTGGCTCGACCAGTGGTGGGGGCCGGGCGAGACCACCAGCCTGATCCTGTCGACCAACGCCCGGCCGTTCCCGAAGGTCGGCTTCATGCGGTCCAACCCGCACGCCTTCGAGACGCCGTGGCTGAGCTGGATCGGTCCCTGGCAGTTCACCGGCTTCCTCGGCGTGCTGCCGGACGACCGGATCAACAGCAACACCCTGATGTTCGGGCTGCGGGCCTCGGTCAACCCGATCCCAGGGCTGGAGCTGGGCGCCTCGCGCATCATGATGTTCTGCGGCAGCGGCCGGCCCTGTGGCTTCCGCACCTTTTTCGACGGCTTCTTCGGCAACACCAACGTCAGCGCCGCGCAGCAGGCCCAGGACCCGGCCAACCAGATCGCCGGCTTCGACGCCCGCTACAGCGCCCAGCTGTTCGGCCAGCCCTTTGAGGTCTATGGCGAGCTGACCGGTGAAGACGCAGCCTATTCCGACATCGGCATCCCGCTGCCGTCGCGCAATGCCGCCGTGCTCGGGGCATCGGTGTGGAACGGGTGGGGCGACGACGGGGCGGTGTGGAAGGTCAATGTCGAGTATTCGAACTCGACCGCCAACTTCCTGAACGACAAGATCTACAGCTATTTCTACGAGAGCGGCGCCTATCCGGACGGCTACCGCTTCTATAAGCGGGCGATGGGCGACAGCCTCGACGGCGACGCTGAGCTGTTCGGGGTGACCGGCACCTTCGTCGACAGCGACAACTGGACCTACAAGGCGTCCTATTACCACGCCTATCTCAACCACCTGAACAACCCGCGCAACACGGTCAGCCAGAGCAAGGAGAACATCAACATCGTCGATCTCGGCGTCTCGATCCCGATGCGGCGCAACACGGTCGGCATCAACCTGCGGCTGCAGGACGATTCGCCGAACAGCCCGGGCGAGCAGAAGCCGATGGCGGCGTTGGGTGTGTCGACGACGATTCGCTTCTGAGATCCATCGAGTAGGTTGGGTTCGCATTGCGAACCCAACAAGCCGTAGGACGGCAAGATGTTGGGTTCGCTCGGGCGAACCCAACCTACGATCTCTACCTCAAGGCTCCTCCAGGCGGACGACGTCATCCTCGCCGAGATAGGGTCCGGTGCGGACCTCGATGAGTTCGAGGTCGATCTTGCCGGGGTTCTCGAGCTTGTGGTCGGTGCCGATGGGGAGGTAGACGGCCTCGTTCTCGCGCAGGATGCGGGACTGGCCCTCCATGGTGACGCGGGCGGTGCCGGAGAGCACGACCCAGTGCTCGGAGCGGTGGTAGTGGCGCTGCAGCGCGATGGCTTGGCCGGGATGGATCAGCACGC
>NZ_JANX01000168.1 GCF_000767795.1 Inquilinus limosus MP06
TCGGTTACGGCTTGAGCCGTTGCACGGCCCGAGCGCGCAAGTTTCGGTCGAATCTGCATCCGGTGACTAGGCGACGGCCCGGAGGCTGCCTATGTGACTGGCTTCGGCTCACTTGGCCGACCGGCCGGGATCTCATTCGGCCGTGAACGACGGCCGTTTCGGCGGCCTATGGAGTGAAGACGTATGGCGACTGGTACCGTGAAGTGGTTCAACACCACGAAGGGCTTCGGGTTCATTCAGCCGGACACCGGCGGCAAGGACGTGTTCGTGCACATCTCGGCGGTGGAAGCGGCCGGGCTGCGGACCCTGAACGAAGGTCAGCAGGTCACGTTCGAGCTGGCGCGTGGCCGTGACGGCCGGGAGTCGGCGGCGAACCTGCAGGTCTCCTGACGGTCCGCATCGGCACTGAATCAAAAGGGCGGCATCCGCGAAGGATGCCGCCCTTTTTGCTGGGATGGCCCGGCGGCCCGGCTCAGCGGTAGCGCGACAGGAACCGCTCGCGCGGGGCCTCGCCGATCCGGGTGCCGGCCCGCATGCCCCGCAGGGCCGTGGTCTCCCGCCAGGGTACGGCGGTGGCGGCCGGCGGCGCGACGGCGAAGGAGCGCCCGGTCGCATCATTCACGGGACGGGGCGCCTCCTCCACCCCGGAGCCCTCGACCAGTTCGGTCAGGGCGTCATAGACCTGCCGGATGATGTCCGGCACATGCGCGGCAGAGGTCGTGGTGCCGCGCAGATGGGCGGCCACGATCGCCGCCGTGACTTCGAGAACCTGGCTCGGCGTCGCCAGCGCCGCTGCGCCGATCTCATCGATGGGCATCCGGCCCCCTCGTTTCTGTTGTTCCATTCCCGTCCATCCACAGGACGTCCGGGCGGCGACACCTCTTCCCTCGGGCCGAAGCGGCAGGCCCGTTTGCGTCGCCGCAGCATAAAGGCGCGAGAGGCCATCTGGTTCTCCGCGAAGTGCCTGCGGCCGCGATTTTCCCGGTTGCGTCAGCCGCGAGGACGGGAGGGCGCACCGGTCTCGTCGAGGATCGCGGCACAACGCCGCATCGCCCAGGCCAGGTCCTCCGCAGCACCGGCCGAGGCGCCCTGGCGGATCTCGTCGATGCCGATCCGCAACTGGTAGCAGAGCAGCCGGTCCCGCACCTCCGGCGACCAGCGGCAATGCGCCTCGAGGAAGGCCGCCTGCCGTTCCATGCAGGCCAGCCACGGGCGCCAGAACAGGATGTTGGCGACGTCGTAGAGCGGGTCGCCGAACAGCGCCTCCGACCAGTCGATTACGCCGGTGATCCGGCCACCTTCCGCCAGCACGTTGTTCGACCCGAAATCGCCATGCACCAGCCGGCGTTCCTCCGGACAGCGTCCGGCCAGGGCGGCGAGATGATCGCGGATGCGGCCGACCGCGTCGTTCGCTGGCAGATCGGTCCAGTCCAGGGGCTCGCGCAGGAAGGCTTGCCAGCTCGCCCGCGCGCCGCGCCCCACGGCGTCGAAACGACCGTAGCCGGCAGTCCCCACCAGGTCGGCGGCGGCGATCGCCTCCAGCACCGCCGCGGTGGGCGCGACCGCCGCATCCAGTTCAGCATCGTCGAGATCCTGCAGCGTCGTGCCCGGCGCGCGGCGGGAGATGCAGAGGGCCAGCCCGTCCGCCCGCCGCTCGACCCGCAGGATCTCCGGGATCGGCAGCGCCGGCCCGGCGAAGCGGCGCTGGATGAAGGCGTCCTTATCGAAGCCGGCGCCGTCGCGGTTCAGCCGCAGCACGAAGGCCTCGCCGTCGCGGCGGAAGGCGAAGGCCCGGGAGTCGTCACCCTCGGCCAGCGGCTCCAGCCACGCGGCGCCGGGCATCAGCGTCGCCAGGAGGGTTTCGGCCTCGCCTCGGGTGATGACGGGTTTCGCCATGGTGCCTGTCCTCGAAAGATCCCTCCGAAAGCAGAAAGGCCCGGCTCGCGCCGGGCCTTTCCGAAGGCTCGCGGGTGAAGGGTCGGCTTACGCCGCCTTCACCATGCTGCGCAGCACGTACTGCAGGATGCCGCCGTTCTTGAAATACTCCAGCTCGTCCAGCGTATCGATGCGGCAGAGCAGGGGCACGTCCTGGCGGCCGCCATCGGCGCGGGTGATGGTCAGCACCATCTCCATCCGCGGCTTCAGCCCGTCGGCGATGCCGAGGATGTCGAAGGTCTCGGTGCCGTCCAGCTTCAGGTCCAGCCGGGTGGTGCCGCCGGTGAACTGCAGCGGCAGCACGCCCATGCCGACCAGGTTCGATCGGTGGATGCGCTCGAAGCTCTCCGCCACCACCGCCTTGACTCCGAGGAGGCGCGTGCCCTTCGCCGCCCAGTCGCGGCTCGAGCCCGTGCCGTACTCCTTGCCGGCGATGATCACCAGCGGCACGCCCTCGGCCTGGTAGCGCATCGAGGCGTCGTAGATCGGCAGCATCTCGCCCGAGGGCTGGTGCTTGGTGAAGCCGCCTTCGACGCCCGGCACCAGCTCGTTCTTGATGCGGATGTTGGCGAAGGTGCCGCGCATCATCACTTCATGGTTGCCGCGGCGGGCGCCGTAGCTGTTGAAGTCGAGCGGCCGGACCTGGTGCTCCAGCAGGTACTCGCCCGCCGGGCTGTCCTTCTTGATCGAGCCGGCCGGCGAGATGTGGTCGGTGGTGACGCTGTCGGCCAGCACCGCCAGCAGGCGGGCGCCGCGCACGTCGGTCACCGGCTCCGGCTCCTTCTGCATGCCGGTGAAGAAGGGCGGGTACTGGACGTAGGTCGAGCCCGGGTTCCAGTCGTAGGTCTCGCTCTCCTTCGTCTCGATACTCCGCCACTCCCGCGGGCCCTCGAACACATTGGCGTAGCGGCTGCGGAACATCTCCGGCGTCAGGCACTGCTCGATCGTTTCGGCGATCTCCTGGGCGGTCGGCCAGACATCCTTCAGATAGACCGGCTGGCCGTCGCTGCCGGTGCCCAGCGGCTCGGTGGTGATGTCCTTGGTCATGCTGCCCAGGAGGGCGTAGGCGACCACCAGCGGCGGCGAGGCCAGGTAGTTCGACCGCACATGCGGGCTGATGCGGCCCTCGAAGTTGCGGTTGCCCGAGAGCACGGCGGCGACGTTCAGGTTGCCCTTCTCGACCGCCGCGGCGATCTCGTCCGGCAGCGGGCCGGAATTGCCGATGCAGGTGGTGCAGCCATAGCCGACAGTGTTGAAGCCGATGGCGTCGAGGTCGACGTTCAGGCCGGCGGCGTTGAGGTACTCGGTCACCACCTGGCTGCCCGGGGCCAGCGAGGTCTTGACCCAGGGCTTGCGGGTCAGGCCGCGCTCGCGCGCCTTGCGGGCGACCAGGCCGGCCGCGACCATCACCGACGGGTTCGAGGTGTTGGTGCAGCTGGTGATCGCCGCGATCACCACGTCGCCATGGTCGAGGTCATGGTCCATGCCGTCGACCTTGGTCGGGGCGGCGGCGGTGCCGGCATCGGCCAGCAGCTTGTTGAAGGCGCCGGCGGCCTGGGTCAGGGCGACCCGGTCCTGCGGCCGCTTCGGCCCGGCCAGAGACGGCTCGACATCGCCCAGATCCAGCTCCAGCGTGTCGGTGAACACCGGGTCCGGCGTGCCGGCGTCGCGCCACATGCCCTGGGCCTTGGCATAGGCCTCGACCAGGCGGACGCGGTGCGGGTCGCGGCCGGAGAATTCGAGATAGCGCAGCGTCTCGGCATCGATCGGGAAGAAGCCGCAGGTGGCGCCGTATTCCGGGGCCATGTTGCCGATCGTGGCGCGGTCGGCCAGCGGCATGTGGTCCAGGCCCTCGCCGTAGAACTCGACGAACTTGCCGACCACGCCCTTCTTGCGCAGCATCTGGGTGACCGTCAGCACCAGGTCGGTGGCGGTGCGGCCCTCCTTCAGCTTGCCGGTGATCTTGAAGCCGATCACCTCGGGGATCAGCATCGACACCGGCTGGCCCAGCATCGCCGCCTCGGCCTCGATGCCGCCGACGCCCCAGCCCAGCACGGCCAGGCCGTTGACCATGGTGGTGTGGCTGTCGGTGCCGACTAGCGTGTCGGGATAGGCGACCTGGTTGCCGGTGGTGCCGTCCTTCTCCACCCACACGGTCTGCGACAGGTATTCCAGATTCACCTGGTGGCAGATGCCGGTGCCGGGCGGCACGACGCGGAAATTGTCGAAGGCGGTCTGGCCCCAGCGCAGGAAGGCGTAGCGCTCGTGGTTGCGCTCGAACTCCAGGTCGACATTCTTCTGGAAGGCGTTCGGGGTGCCGAAGGCATCGACCATGACCGAATGGTCGATCACCAGGTCGACGGCCGAGAGCGGGTTGATCCGCTGCGGGTCGCCGCCGAGCGAGACCATCGCCTGGCGCATCGCCGCGAGGTCGACCACCGCGGGAACGCCGGTGAAGTCCTGCATCAGCACGCGGGCCGGGCGATAGGCGATCTCGCGGTCGGACCGGCGGTCCTTCAGCCACTGCGCCATGGCCTTGACGTCGTCGACCGTGACCGACCGGTCATCCTCGTAGCGCAGCAGGTTCTCCAGCAGCACCTTCAGCGAGAAGGGCAGGCGGGCGACGTCGCCGAGCTGGGCTTGGGCGGCCTCGAGGCTGAAATAGTCATAGCTCTTGCCGTCGACCGTCAGCTGGCGGCGGGCTTTGAGCGTGTCATGTCCGGTGAAGGTCACGGAAGGGCTCCTTCGGTCGAAGGCTGGTCGCGAATGGGCTGTGCGGCCTTCATGTAGCGCGTCCGCGCAAGCCGTTCAAATGCAACGGGTTAAGAACCATTCGCAACTGCGAAATCGGCGATCCGGGGCAGCACCCGGTCGGCGGCCTCGAAATGCGGCGCGTGGCGGCAATCCGGCACCAGCCAGGTCTCGCAAGGACCGGAAACCCCGGCCTTTATCGCGTCCAGCTGGGCCGGCGTGGCGTACTCGTCCTGCGCCCCCTGGATCGCCAGCACCGGGCAGCGGATCGAGGGCAGCGCGTCGCGCATGTCGAAGCTGCGGAATCCGGGGGTCGGCCACAGCTCGGCCCAGTTGGCGAAGGTGAAGTCGGTCTTGTCGCCATGATGGCGGGCCAGCACGGCGCGCAGCTTGGACTCCGGGGCGTGGAAGGCGGCATGGGCTGCGGCGATGCCGGCCAGGGTCTCGTCCTCGACAATGACGTGCGCCGCCTCGGTCGCCGCCCAGGCGGTGCGGCCGGGATGGGCGGCGGCGAAGATCAGGGCGATGCTGCCGCCGTCGCTGTGCCCGACCAGCCCGGCGCGGTCGATGCCGAGCGCGTCCAGCACCCGGGGCAGCACATCGCGCCC
Organism: Inquilinus limosus MP06; assembly: GCF_000767795.1. Classification (GTDB taxonomy): domain Bacteria; phylum Pseudomonadota; class Alphaproteobacteria; order DSM-16000; family Inquilinaceae; genus Inquilinus; species Inquilinus limosus_E. Next base: position 5,295 of record NZ_JANX01000168.1, read on the forward strand.
CTCGTGGTACAGATAGTCCGGGCCGCGCGGCGCCGGCAGCGGGTCGGACCGGCCGAAGCCCAGCCGGTCATGCGCCAGCACCGGATGGCCGGTGGCCTCCGCCAGCCGGGCCGTGACATCGGTGCCGCGCCGCGTCCATTGCGCGACGGAGCCCAGCCCTTCATGTAGAAGAAGCAAGGGGAGGCGCTCGGCGCCGCCGGGCGGATCCAGGCGCTGCCAGTACAGGCTGTGCCCGTCGACGCGGACGAAGCCTTCGCTGCGCCGCAGCGGAACGGAATCGTTCGTCGGGGTGTCCATCACCGCTCCGTCATCAACGCACCATAAGCTCGTCATGCCGTTGTCGCGCCGCCGTGGTCAACAAGGGGCGTGGGGTTCGGGGGGAGAGATCGGATATGAACAGGTTCGGGACCGTCGTGTTCGGCGCGTTGCTGGCCTGCGCCGCGCTGCCGGCGCAGGCGGAGGGAATCGGCCGGCTGCGGCTGATCGGCGAGGCGGCGCTGCCGAAGGGGCTGGAGGTCCAGGGCACGACCGTCGGCGGCCTGTCGGGGCTGGACTGGGATCCGGCGGCCCGGCACTGGATCGCCCTCAGCGACGACCGGTCGGAGAAGGCGCCGGCCCGGTTCTACACGCTCGCCATCGATTACGACGCCGCGGCTGTGCGCGGTATCGCCGTCACCGGCGTCACCACGCTGCGCGACGCGGCCGGCAACGGGTTCGCGCCGAAGAGCGTCGACCCGGAGGCGATCCGCCGCGACCCGGCCTCGGGCCTGCTGTACTGGAGCAGCGAGGGCGGGGTGAGAACCGGGATCGACCCGGCGATCAGCGTCGCCGCGCCGGATGGCAGCTGGCGGCGCGGCTTCGACCTGCCGCAGCGCTACCGTGTCGCCGAGGACAAGGACAGCGGACCGCGCGACAACCTGACCTTTGAAGGGTTGGCGCTGGCGTCCGACGGGCGGACGTTGTTCGTCTCGATGGAAAGCGCGCTGGTCCAGGATGGCCCCATCGCCTCGCTGGCCAAGGGCAGCCCGGTGCGGATCGCCAGCTTCGACATCGCGACCGGCGCGCCGGGGCCGGAGCATGTCTACGTCACCGACCCGATCCCGATGGCGCCGGTGCTTCCCGGCGGTTCGGCCGACAACGGCGTGTCGGAGATCCTGCCGGCGGGCGACGGCACGCTGCTGGTGCTGGAGCGCGCCTATGCCCAGGGCCGCGGCAACTCGATCCGCCTATACCGCGCCGATCCGGCCCTGGCCACCGACGTCTCGAAGCTCGATTCGCTGCTCGACGGCAGTTGGCTGGCCATGCAGAAGACGCCGCTGCTGGATTTTGGCACGCTCGGCGTGACCCTCGACAATTTCGAGGCGATGGGCTGGGGGCCGGCGCTGGCCAACGGCCATCGCAGCCTGGTGGTGATGTCCGACGACAACTTCAACCCGCTGCAGGTGACCAAGGCCCTGGTGTTCGAGGTGCTTCCTTGAGGCCTTTCCACCATGAACTCCTGCTTTATTGTCATCCTCGGGCTTGACCCGAGGATCCAGGGGCTTTCAAGAGCGGTTCTCGATGGCCCATGGATTGCCGGTCAAGCCCGGCAATGACAGTGTGGGGCCGGCTTGGAGCGAGCCTGTATCGCCCCTGGCGCCATCTCGCCGAGGGATGAACGCCGCTGCTGGACCGGCCGGGCCCGGCGCGTCACCCTGGCTTCGCAAAACGGAGGAGCCGGGGAATGGAGGCGATGCCGCGGATCAACGGACTGGCCGAGACCTGCCTCTATGTCGAGGATGTCGACCGGTCGGCCGAGTTCTACCAGCGGGTGCTGGGGCTGGAGCTGCTGTCCCGCTCGCCGCGGCTGGCGGCGCTGGACGCCGGGCGTCAGGGCGCGCTGCTGCTGTTCCGCCACGGCCTGACCTCCGACGGCATGGTCGATGACGAGGGCACGATCCCGGGTCATGAAGGGCAGGGCCGGCTGCACATGGCCTTCGCCGTCGCCTCGGAGGATCTGCCGGCCTGGCGCGCGAAGCTGGAGCGCGAGGGCGTGCCGCTGGCGGGCGAGACCCATTGGCGGCGCGGCGGCCGCAGCCTGTATTTCCGGGATCCCGACGGCCATGCCATCGAGCTGGCGACGCCGAGGCTGCGCGCGAACTACTAGGGGCGGCAGGCGCCGGCGCCCCCAGCTTTCCGCCGCATCGCCACGAAGCGGCCATGGGCGGGCCGGACGCTGCGGGCTTCGCAGCCTTGAGCGAGGCCCGCCATGAGCATCGACCCCGTCCGCCGGCCGCCGCCTGGCCGCCGGCGCCTCCGCGCCGGTCGCCGGCGCTGAAGGTCCTGGCCATCGTCCTGCTGACCGTCGCGTTCCTGCTGCCGGTGTTCCTGGTCTACGACGTGATCGGCGAGCGCGAGGACCGCTACCGCGAGGTGGTGGCGGAGATCGGCGGCAGCTGGGGCGGGCCGCAGCGCGTGATCGGGCCGATCCTGGTGGTGCCGTTCCGGATGCCGTCCGAGCCGCGCGCCGACGGCACGCCCCTGCCGCCGCTGGAACGCCAGCTCGTGATCCTGCCCGACCGCTACATGGTCGAGGCCAAGGCGGCGCCGGAGACGCGCAAGCGCGGCCTGTTCGAGGCCGTGGTTTACACCGTCGACCTCGCCCTGTCCGGCCAGTTCCTGATCGGCGACGCTGCGGCGCTGGCCGGGCCGCAGGCGACGATCGACTGGTCGTCGGCCACTCTCTATGTCGGCGTGGCCGACCCGCGCAGCATCCGCGAGGGCGCGTCGCTGCGCTGGGGCGACCGCGACCTGCCGTTCCAGCCCGGCGCGCCGGGCGAGCTGGGTCAGCGCCTCGGCGCCGGCATGACCCTGCGGGTGCCGGGCCTGTCCGCGGAAGCGGCGCAGACGGCCATCCCCTTCGCCACCACCCTGCGGCTGAACGGCAGCCAGCGGCTGGACTTCCTGCCGCTGGGCCGCTCCACCCGGGTGACCGCCGGCTCCAACTGGCCGGATCCCAGCTTCGACGGTGCCTTCCTGCCGGTGCGCTCCAGCATCGGGCCGCAGGGCTTCACCGCGGAATGGGAGCTGTCCTATTTCGGCCGCGGCTATCCCCAGGCCTGGGTGGGCGGGGAGGGGGGCTACCTGTCCTCCGTCTCAGCCTCGGCCTTCGGGGTGCGCTTCTTCCAGCCGGTCAGCGCCTATCAGCAGACCGAGCGGTCGGCGAAGTACGGCATGCTGTTCATCGTCTTCACCTTCACCCTGTTCTTCCTGTTCGAGGCGGTGGCGCGGCTGCGCATCCACGTCTTCCAGTACGGGCTGGTCGGGCTGTCGCTGTGCCTGTTCTACCTGCTGCTGCTGTCCTTCGCCGAGCAGATCGGCTTCGCTGCGGCCTATGGCGTCGGCGCGGCCGCGGTGGTGGCGCAGATCGTGCTGTATTGCCGGCCGGTGCTCGGCACCTGGAAGCGCAGCCTGGTGCTCGGCGCGCTGCTGGCGATCCTCTACGGCGCCCTCTACGCGCTGATGCAGCTCGAGGACCTGGCCCTGCTGCTGGGCACGCTCGGCCTGTTCCTGGCGCTCAGCGGCGTGATGTACGTGACCCGCCGGATCGACTGGTACGCCGCCGCGCCAGGCAGTGGCGCAGAGCTCGAGTCCGCAGCCCCGGCTGCCCAGGGCGAGCCGCCGGCCGGGTGATCGGACTTCGCCCATCCTCACCGTCATTGCGAGGAGGCGAAGCCGACGAAGCAATCCAGGGCCGTGCGAGCCGCCCTGGATTGCTTCGCCGCGCTCGCAATGACGGTGATGGAGCTGACCGGTGAACACGTGTCCCAATCGTCATGAACACGTGTTCAAATCGTCACGCGGCCGTCTCGGAAGCCGCCTAGCATCGCCGCCACACCGGCCCGGAACTGGGCCAAGTCGAAGGGGGAATCGATGGGACGAGGTCTTCTGTCCGGGATGGCCGTCGCGGCTGCCCTGCTGCTGTCGGCCGGGGCGTCGGCCGATGTGCCGGCGGGCCAGCCGCTGGCCGGCACCACCACCTACAACGCCGCCTACTGGTCCCGGCCGCACAACGCCTATGAGAAGGCGCATTTCGCCAAGCTGACGGACGTGCTGGACCGCGGCAACCAGGTGGTCGAGATCGACGTCTATGACGAGAGCGGCTTCCCGGTGAAGCACGAGCCGGGCGAGGCGGCCACCGCCAACAACTGCAAGGCCGGCGCCGGCGGCCTGCTGCAGGACTGCCTGCGCGACATCAAGGCATGGAGCGACGCCCATCCCGGCCACCTGCCGATCACGGTGCAGCTCGACCTCAAGCCCAGCCTGGGCCTGTGGGGCTGGGACGCCGGCTACATGTCGGCGCTGAACACGCTGGTGTCGACCGAGTTCGGGGCCAAGGTCTACAAGCCGGAAACTCTGCGCGCCTTCACCGGCTACGCCTCGCTGCGCGAGGGCGTCTACCGCGCCGGCTGGCCGACCGTGGATGCGCTGCGCGGCAAGATCCTGGTGCTGATGATGGGCGGCCCGATCGGCGACAAGAACGACACCCAGGAGGAATATGTGAACCAGTTCGGCAGCGCGGCGCAGATCTTCGTCTGCCCCGAGGCACATGAGCCGAACGATTTCTACTGGAACGGCAACGCCAACGATTTCGACGACGCCAACACCAACAAATGGGTGGTCTGCGGCAACCACGAGGCCGTGCAGTACTGGTACAAGGACACGCTGACCGCCCACCAGAACGGCCAGATCGTCAATCTCTGGTCCAGCAGCGAGAACCAGTTCGACGCCTTCAACCAGATGTACCTGGCGGTCGGATGGGGCGCCTCGATGATCAGCCGCGAGAGCCTCGACACCTTCTCCGGCAAGCTGCCGCTGAACGGCGTCCGCCGCTCGGTCCCGACCGGTTTCAACCTGCGCAGCGCCCAGTCCGGCTATTGCGTCGAGATCCAGAGCCGCCTCTACGCCAACGGCTCGGACCTCAACCAGCGCCCCTGCACCAGCGGCGTGCCGCAGCAGTGGATCTACAGCGATGAGACCCAGCTGCGCGCGGTCGGCAACGCCGAATACTGCTTCGACATCGAGGGCGGCAACGGCAACAACGGCGACAAGCTGCACATCTGGGACTGCGACGGCGGCTCCAGCGAGAAGTGGCAGCTGCAGACCGATGGCCGCCTGGTCGGCATGAACGGCCGCTGCGCCGACGTGGTCGACAACACGGTCGGAACCCGGCTGCAGATCCGCAACTGCACCGGCGGCGCCAGCCAGCGCTTCGACCTCATCGGCAACTCGAACGCCAACAACCCGCATTACTGAGCGAGGGGGCGGGGGGAGCCGCGCCGTCGGGGGACGGCGCGGCGTCGGTGGGGCAGGGCCGTCCGCGGTCCTGCCCCTTCCGTTTGGGGGCATGGGACTGCTATTGGCGGGGGATGACCGCCGCGACCCAGCCCGAGCCTCTCCTGACCGCCGACGGCTTGGCCTGCCTGCGCGGCGGGCGGCTGGTCTTCGCCGGGCTGTCCTTCCGGCTCGAGGCCGGCGAGGCGCTGGTGCTGACCGGGCCGAACGGCAGCGGCAAGTCCAGCCTGCTGCGCCTGGTCGCCGGGCTGGTGCCGGCCTTCGCCGGGACGCTGGGCTGGACCGGCGCCCCCGGCTCGATCGCCTATCTCGGCCACCAGGACGCGGTGAAGTCGGCGCTGACCGTGC
>NZ_JANX01000169.1 GCF_000767795.1 Inquilinus limosus MP06
CCGAGCGTGCCGCTGACATAGAGGTCGTCGCCCGGCCTGGCGCCGGAGCGGCGCAGCATCGCCCCTTTCGGCACGGTGCCGAAGGCGGTGACCGACAGCACCGCGGTGCCGGGGGTCCGCACCGAATCGCCGCCGAGCAGGCCAATGCCGTATTGCGCCTGGTCGGCCGCCAGCCCGTCGACGAAGCCCTCGATCCAGCTCTCATCCGGCTGCGTCGGCAGCGCCAGGGTCAGGGTATAGGCCAGAGGCTCGGCGCCCTTGGCCGCGAGGTCGGAGAGGTTGGAGCGCAGCAGCTTCCGTGCCACCCGCGCCGGGTCCTCGTCCGGCAGGTAGTGCACGGTCTCGACCATGGCGTCGGCGGTGACCACCAGGTCGCGGCCCTCGCCGGGGTCGAGCAGCGCCGCGTCGTCGGCCAGGCCCAGCGCGCCGGGCGTGGCCCGGGCCAGCGGCCGGAAGTAGCGGTCGATGCGCTCGAACTCGCCGAGGCCCATGGCGATTCCCGCGTCAGCCGGCGCGGGGCTCGTCCGGCCGGCGCTCGCGGGCGATGCGGTCGAGCACTGCATTCACCATCGCCGGCTCCTTGCCGCCGAAGAAAGCCCGGGTGACGTTGACATATTCCGAGATCACGATCGGCGCCGGCACATGCAGGTTGGCCAGCAGCTCCCAGGCGCCGGCCTGCATCACGCAGCGCAGCAGCAGGTCGAGCCGGGCCAGCGAGAACTGGCTGTCCAGCGCGCCGGTAACCAGGGCGTCAACCTCCTCGCTGCGCAGCCGGGTGCCGCGGACGATGTCGCCGAACAGCGGGGCGTCCGGCTCGACCATCGCCTCGCCCTCGACCTCCTCGCCGAAGCGGTGATGGACGAACTCGGCGATCACCTTGTCGAGCGGCGTGCCCGACTGCTCGAGCTGGTACAGCGCCTGGACGGCGGCGAGGCGCGCGGCGCTGCGGCGGGCCTTGGCGGAGGGCTTCTGCGTGGTCATCGGCCGGCCGTGACCTGCGCGAAATGGCGCTTCAGCTCGATCATCGCCAGCGCGGCGCGGGCGGCGCCGCCGCCCTTGTCCATCTCGGCGACCTTGGCGCGGGCCCAGGCCTGGGCCTCGGTCTCCACGGTCAGGATGCCGTTGCCGATGGCCAGGCCGTGGCGCAGGGCCAGGTCCTGCAGGCCGCGGGCACTCTCGTTGCACACCGTGTCGTAATGCGAGGTCTCGCCGCGGATGACGCATCCCAGCGCGACATAGCCGTCGAAGCGCCGGGCCGAGGTCGAGGCGATCTGCACCGCGGCCGGGATCTCCAGCGCGCCGGGAACGGCGAAGCGCTCCCAGGTGGCGCCCACCTGCTCCAGCACCGCGAGCGCGCCGCGCGCCAGCTCGTCGGTGATGTCCTCGTAGAACCGGGCCTCGACGATCATGATGTGCGGCGCCGGGCCGGTGAAGGACACGGGCCGCTGTTCGGTCTTGGCGACCATCTCAGTCCTCCTGGACGCCGGCGATGGCACGCTGTTCGACCACGGTCAGGCCGTAGCCGTCGATGCCGACGATGGTGCGGGGGTGGTTGGACAGCAGGACCAGCCGGCTGACGCCGAGGTCGAGCAGGATCTGGGCGCCGACGCCGTAGTCGCGCAGCTCGTGCCCGCTTTCCTTCGCCGGCATGCCTTCCAGCCGCCGCTGCAGCCGCTCGCTCAGGCTGTCGGGCTGCGGCTCGCGAATCAGCACCACGACGCCCCGGCCCTCGCGGCCGATCTCGGCCATCGCCGCGTGCAGCGTGCCGGCATTGCCGCCATGGACGTCGCCGAGCACGTCGTCCAGCACGTTCAGCGCGTGCATCCGCACCAGCACCGGATCGTCGCCGGAGATGTCGCCCTTCACCAGCACGACATGCTCGGCGTAGCGCGCCTTGTTGACATAGACCAGCATCCGCCAGTCGCCGCCCCAGCGGCTCTCGATCGTGGTCTCGAGCTTGCGCTCGACCAGCGATTCCTGGCAGCGGCGATAGGCGATCAGGTCGGCGATGGTGCCGATCTTGAGGTTGTGGAACTGGGCGAACTTCACCAGGTCCGGCAGCCGGGCCATGCTGCCGTCGTCGTTCATGATCTCGCAGATCACCCCGGCCGGGTACATTCCGGCCAGGCGCGAGATGTCGACCGCCGCCTCGGTGTGGCCGGTGCGCTCCAGCACGCCGCCGTCGCGCGCCACCAGCGGGAAGACGTGGCCGGGCGTGGCCAGATCGGCCGGGCCGCAGGCCGGGTCGATGGCGACCGCGACGGTGCGCGCCCGGTCGGCCGCCGAGATGCCGGTGGTCACGCCCTCGCGCGCCTCGATCGAGACGGTGAAGGCGGTCTGGTGGCGCGAGGCGTTGCTGCGCGTCATGAGCTGGAGGCCGAGCTCGTCGATCCGCTTGCGCTCCATGGCGAGGCAGATCAGGCCGCGGCCGTACCGGGCCATGAAGTTGATGGCCTCGGCATCCGCCGTCTGCGCCGGGATCACCAGGTCGCCCTCGTTCTCCCGGTCCTCATCGTCGACCAGGATGAACATGCGGCCCTGGCGCGCCTCTTCGATGATCTCCGAGATCGGCGAGAGAAGCGCCTGGTCCTCTTCGGTCAGCCGGCTGTCTTGCGATCGCGCAGCAGGCGCGCCGTGTACCGCGCCAGCATGTCGATCTCCAAGTTCACGCGGCGATCCGTGCTTAAGCTTCGAAAGGTCGTGCATGCCTGGGTGTGCGGAATGATGTTGACGCCGAAGCGGCAGGTCCCCGACGGGGTGTCGGCAACCTCGTTCACGGTCAGCGAGACGCCCTCGATCGCGATCGATCCCTTCGATGCGATGTAGTCGGCCAGCGCCGCCGGGGCCTCGACCGTGAAGCGGATGCTGTCCCCTTCCGGCCGGCGGTCGACGATGGTGCCGACGCCGTCGACATGGCCGTAGACCAGATGGCCGCCGATCTCGTCGCCGAGCTTGAGCGAGCGCTCGAGGTTAATCTCGGTGCCGACCTGCCAGTCGCCCAGCGTACTGCGCGACAGCGTCTCGGCCGAGGCCTCGACCGCGAAGCGGCCGGGCCAGGTCTCGATCACGGTCAGGCAGACGCCGTTATGGGCGACCGAGGCGCCGATCTCGATCGACGCCGTGTCGAAGGCCGTCTCGATGATGTAGCGGGTGTCGCCTCGCCGCTCGATCGCCGCGACGCGCCCCACATCGGTGATGATGCCGCTGAACATGGCGGGCACCCTATGCCGGACGCGCTGTGGTTTCCAGCGAAACCACATTGCGCGTGACGCAGCCCCTCCCTGTCAGAGGCCGTCTTGAAACTCGCGGCAGGGAACCGGACAGCTTCTCAGGGACGCTCGCCGCGCAGCTGGTCGACGAAATCGCTGAACGCGCCGGGCTCCTGGAAGTCGCGGTAGACCGACGCGTATCGGATGTAGGCGACCTTGTCGACGCCGCTCAGCGCCTTCATCACCATCTCGCCGATCGCCTTGGACGGGATCTCGCTCTCGCCCGAGCTTTCGAGCTGGCGGACCAGGGAGTTGACGATCCGCTCCAGCCGCTCGATGTCGATGTCGCGCTTGCGCAGGGCGATGCGCATCGACCGCAGCAGCTTCTCGCGATCGAAGGGCTCGCGCTGGCCGGTCGACTTGATCACCGTCAGCTCGCGCAGCTGGATCCGCTCGAAGGTGGTGAAACGGGCGCCGCAGGCCGGGCAGAAGCGCCGCCGCCGGATGGCCGAATTGTCCTCGGTGGGACGCGAGTCCTTCACCTGGGTGTCGTCGTGGCCACAGAACGGGCAGCGCATCGGTTCCCCCGGAAATGGTTCGCCCACCACGAATGGATACCATCCGTTGTGGGCGCACCACAATCTATCGCTTCATTCGGCGGGCCGTTTCCAACCCGCCTCCAGGGTGTCAGAGGCCCTGGTAGATCGGGAACTTCGCGCAGAGCGCTTCGACCTTGGCGCGGATCGCCTTCTCCACCTTCGAGTTGTCGTCAGGGTTGGCGGCCAGCCCGTCCAGCACCTCGACCGCCATCTCGCCGACCTGGCGGAACTCGGCGACGCCAAAGCCGCGCGAGGTCGCGGCCGGGCTGCCGAGGCGGACGCCGGAGGTGATGGTCGGCTTCTCCGGGTCGAACGGCACGCCGTTCTTGTTGCAGGTCATGCCGGCATGCTCGAGGCTGGCCTCGGCCGCCTTGCCGGTCAGCTTCTTCGGCCGCAGGTCGACCAGCATCAGATGGGTGTCGGTGCCGCCGGAGACGATGTCCAGCCCGCCGGCGCGGACGGTCTCGGCCAGCGCCTTGGCGTTGTCGACCACGGCCTTGGCATAGGCCTTGAACTCCGGCCGCAGCGCCTCGCCGAAGGCCACGGCCTTGGCGGCGATGACATGCATCAGCGGACCGCCCTGCAGGCCGGGGAAGACCGAGGAATTGATCTTCTTGCCGATCTCCGGGTCGTTCGACAGCACCATGCCGCCGCGCGGGCCGCGCAGGGTCTTGTGGGTGGTGGTGGTGACGATATGGGCGTGCGGCAGCGGGCTGGGGTGGACGCCGCCGGCGACAAGCCCGGCGAAATGCGCCATGTCGACCATCAGATAGGCGCCGACCGAATCCGCGATCTGGCGGAAGCGGGCGAAGTCGATGATCCGCGGATAGGCCGAGCCGCCGGCGATGATCAGCTTCGGCTTGTGCTCGGTGGCCAAGCGCTGCAGCTCGTCATAGTCGATCCGCGCATCGTCCTGGCGGACGCCGTACTGCACGGCGTTGAACCACTTGCCGGACTGGTTCGGCGCCGCGCCGTGGGTCAGGTGGCCGCCGGCCGCCAGCGACATGCCGAGCACGGTGTCGCCCGGCTGCAGCAGGGCGAAGAACACCGCCTGGTTGGCCTGGGCGCCGGAATGCGGCTGGACGTTGGCGAAGGCGCAGTCGAACAGCTTGCAGGCGCGCTCGATCGCCAGCTGCTCGACCACGTCCACATATTCGCAGCCGCCGTAGTAGCGCCGGTTCGGATAACCCTCGGCATATTTGTTGGTCAGGACCGAGCCCTGGGCCTCGAGTACGGCGCGGGAGACGATGTTCTCGCTGGCGATCAGCTCGATCTGCGTCTGCTGGCGCTTCAGCTCGTCCCGGATGCCGCGCAGCACGGCAGGGTCGGTGTCGTCCAGGCGGGCGGTGAAGAGGGAGGCGGCGGTGTCGGCGGAGCTCATGGGGCGGTCATCCTGGGTCAGGCGTTCGGCACGTCGATCTTGGCGAGGCGGTCGCCGTGGCGACCGCCTTCGTAATCGGTGGACAGGAACACGGCAAGGCAATCCCGGGCCGTCTCGAAGCCGATGATTCGGGCGCCGAGCGCCAGCACGTTGGCGTCGTTGTGCTGACGGCACAGCCGGGCGGTGGTGACATCGTGGCACAGCGCCGCACGGATCCCGCGATGGCGGTTGGCGGCGATCGAGATGCCGATGCCGGTGCCGCAGACCAGGACGCCGCGGGTCGCCCGCCCGTCCCGGATCGCCTGCGCCATGGCATGACCATAGTCGGGATAGTCGACCCGGTCCGGACCGTTGGTGCCGAGGTCGAGAACGACCAGCCCCTGCTCCTCGATCGCCGCGCGGAGCTGGTCCTTGAGGGCATATCCGGCATGGTCGGCGGCGAGGGCGACAGTCTTCGTGGCGTCGGTCATGATGGTCCGGTCGGATGGGAAGCGGGCGACCTTCGCATATTTTGCATTGGAGGGTGAGCTAGAACATGGCTCAATTGTGCGCGGTGCGCCGGCCGGCCTCGGCCGCAGTTTGCGGTTGCAGATTATAAGGTATTTTTCCCATTGCCGTTGACATGCGCGATATCAAATGCGACCTCGTTGTCGCTGTTGACGACACAAAGAAAAGGAATTGAACAATGGAGGATGAAGCAAGCACCAGCGGACGCGGCAACGACGATCTGGTCCAGATGACGACCCAGATCGTGACGTCCTATATTTCCCGTAACACGGTCCCGACCGATCAGCTCGGGAGCGTGATCCAGGCGATCCACGACGCGCTGCGGAACATCGGCTCCGCGCCGGCGGCCGCGCCGGCGCCGGTTCCGGCCAAGCCCGCGGTGCCGATCCGGCGGTCGGTCCAGCCGGACTACATCGTCTGCCTGGAGGACGGGAAGAAGCTGAAGATGCTGAAACGGCACCTGCGGACGACCTACAACCTGTCGCCGGAGGAGTACCGGACGAAGTGGGGCCTGCCGGCGGACTACCCGATGGTCGCGCCGAACTATGCGGAACAGCGCTCCGCCTTCGCCAAGAAGATCGGTCTGGGCAAGGCCCGCACCGACGCGGGCAAGGCCCGGCGCGCCTGATCACCGCCGCCTCGGGGGCCGGTACGCTGCAGCGTGAGCCATGCGGGCTTGGGCTGGCGGCGTCCCGGCCCCTGTGCTGTTATGCGCCACCGTTTCAAGACAGTTCCGGAGTTCGCCCATGACTTCCTCCGCCGCCGCCGCGGCCGCCAAGCCGGCGCAGACCGGCCGCGCCGCCTTCCATTGGGAGGATCCGCTCCTGCTCGAGGAGCTGCTGACCGAGGAGGAGCGCATGGTGCGCGACGCGGCGCGCGCCTATTGCCAGGAGAAGCTGCAGCCGCGCGTGCTCGAGGCCAACCGGCACGAGGTGTTCCACCGCGAGATCATGAACGAGATGGGCGAGCTCGGCTTCCTCGGCTCGACCATCGACGGCTATGGCTGCGCCGGCGTGAACTATGTCTGCTACGGCCTGATCGCGCGCGAGGTCGAGCGCGTCGACAGCGGCTACCGCTCCGCCATGTCGGTACAGTCGAGCCTGGTGATGCACCCGATCTACGCCTACGGCACCGAGGAGCAGCGCCAGAAGTACCTGCCCCGCCTGGCCACCGGCGAGCTGGTCGGCTGCTTCGGCCTGACCGAGCCCGATGCCGGCTCCGACCCCGGCTCGATGAAGACCCGGGCGCGCAGCGTCGCCGGCGGCTACAGCCTGTCCGGCGCCAAGATGTGGATCACCAACGCGCCGATCGCGGACGTCTTCGTGGTCTGGGCCAAGGATGACAGCGGCGAGATCCGCGGCTTCATCCTGGAGCGCGGCATGAAGGGCCTGTCCTCGCCGAAGATCGAGGGCAAGTTCTCGCTGCGCGCCTCGACCACCGGCGAGATCGTGATGGACGAGGTGTTCGTTCCGGAAGCGAACCTGCTGCCCAACGTCAAGGGGCTGAAGGGCCCGTTCGGCTGCCTGAACAACGCCCGTTACGGCATCGCCTGGGGCGCCATCGGCGCGGCCGAGTTCTGCTGGCACACCGCCCGGCAATACACGCTGGACCGCAAGATGTTCGGCCGCCCCCTCGCCGCCACCCAGCTGATCCAGAAGAAGCTGGCCGACATGCAGACCGAGATCACCCTCGGCCTGATCTCGGCGCATCGCCTGGGCCAGCTCAAGGACGAGGGCAAGGCGGCGCCGGAGGCGATCAGCCTGATGAAGCGCAACAACTGCGGCAAGTCGCTGGACATCGCCCGGCAGGCCCGCGACATGCTCGGCGGCAACGGCATCGCCGATGAGTTCCAGGTCATCCGCCACGTGATGAACCTGGAGGCGGTCAACACCTATGAGGGCACGCATGACGTGCACGCCCTGATCCTGGGCCGGGCGCAGACCGGCCTCGCGGCGTTCTGATACCAACGCTCGGAAATAAGGAGATTTGTCATACCGGGCGCGGCGCAGCACGCAGTGATGCGCTGCAGACCCGGGATCTCTTCGAGCCCCTACCGAGATCCCGTGTCTGCGCAGCAGCGCTTCGCGCCGCAGCGCGCACGGGATGACAGATCAATCTCTTCGTCCCTGAGTGCGAGCCCTTCCAGCATCCGCCGGACAAACGAAAAGGGCGCGCCCGTCGAGGGACGCGCCCTTTTTTCGTGCCGGTGGGGCGGCGTCAGGCCGCGCTGGCCGGCTGGTCGGTGCTGTAGGCGAGATTGCCGGACCAGAAGCCCTCGAGCCGCCGCAGCGTGCCGTTCAGCGTCTCGACGTCGCCGACCCGCAGCCCCGTCCCTTCCAGCGAATCCGCCTGGCGGTTGAACATGGTCTCGAGCTTGGAGCGCAGCGCCTGGCCCTTGCTGGTCAGACGGACCCGGGTAGAACGCCGGTCATGTTGCGACCGCTCCTGCGCCAAGTAACCGTTCTCGACCATCTTCTTGACGTTGTATGAGACGTTCGAGCCCAGATAGTAGCCACGGGCGGTCAACTCGCCGATGGTCAACTCGTCCATGCCGATATTGTACAGAATCAGGCTCTGCACATTGTTGATGTCCTGGACGCCAAAACGGTCCAACTCCACCTTCACCACATCCAGAAAGCAGCGATGGAGCCGCTCAATGAGCGCGGTCATGCGGTAATAGGGATGATGCATTCAGACCTCCGACCCACTGGCGCTTTGTACTATCTAGACCGTCGTTCTACCACCGGCAAAGCCACTTTAGACAAAATCATCCAAAACGAAAGTGTTGTGAGCAGCACAGGAGTTCACTGCAATTTGCACCGCATTCAGGACGAATTCGCGCTAGATCGATGCTTTCGGTTGCGACAAAGGACATTTTTGATCGCATCGCCGGTCTTTATCAACCCTCTCCACGCAAGCGCCGTTCCCCTTACGGGGGCAGCGATCCGTGGCGGGCCGCCGCACCATGTTGTTTCCGGCCGGGGCTCCGTCCTAGAGTGCGCCCGCCATCCTCGTCGTTGAGTGTCACGATGTCCCGCCTGCCCTTCCCCGGTGCCTACCCGACCACCCGGATGCGACGCCTGCGCACCGACGGCTGGATCCGCGAGCTGGTGGCGGAGCATCGCCTGAGCGCGTCCGACCTGATCTGGCCGATCTTCGTGGTCGAGGGCGACCGCCGGCAGCCGGTCGAATCGTTGCCGGGGGTCGAGCGGCACGACCTGGCCAGCGCCGTGGAGGCCTGCCGCCGCGCCCGCGACCTGGGCATCCCGGCCGTGGCGATCTTCCCGATGATCGACCGCGCCCTGCGCAGCGAGGACGGGGCCGAGGCCTGCCGGGCCGGCAACCTGGTGTGCCGCGCCGTGTCCGCGATCAAGGCGGCGGTGCCGGATTTGGGCATCGTCGTCGACGTCGCCCTCGACCCTTTCACCAGCCACGGCCATGACGGCGTCATCCGCGACGGCCGGATCCTGAACGACGAGACGATCGAGATCCTGGTGCGCCAAGCCGTGGTCCAGGCCGAGGCCGGGGCCGACATCGTGGCGCCGTCGGACATGATGGACGGCCGCATCGGCGCGATCCGCGCCGGGCTGGACGGCGCCGGCCGGCAGGACGTCAAGATCATGGCCTATTCGGCGAAATACGCCTCGGCCTTCTACGGCCCGTTCCGCGATGCGGTGGGGTCGACCGGCGTGCTGGTCGGCGACAAGAAGACCTACCAGATGGATTTCGGCAACAGCGACGAGGCGATGCGCGAGGTCGAGTTGGACCTGCGCGAGGGCGCCGACATGGTGATGGTCAAGCCCGGCCTGCCCTATCTCGACATCATCCGCCGGGTGCGCGACGGCTTCGGCGTGCCGGTTCTCGCCTATCAGGTCAGCGGCGAATACGCGATGATGAAGGCCGCGGCGCA
Source organism: Inquilinus limosus MP06 (assembly GCF_000767795.1). GTDB lineage: Bacteria > Pseudomonadota > Alphaproteobacteria > DSM-16000 > Inquilinaceae > Inquilinus > Inquilinus limosus_E. The sequence goes on from NZ_JANX01000169.1 coordinate 9,607, forward strand.
GAATGGCTGGCTGAACTACGACAAGGCGCTGATCGAGGTGCTGACGGCGTTCAGGCGCGCCGGCACCGCGGGTGTCCTGACCTACGGCGCCGTCGACGCGGCGACGCTGCTGGGCTGATGTCCGCGACTGCGAGGCATTGATCCTGGCAATGGCAATGACCATGCCTGATTAGAACAAAAACAGAACATTTGGTCAAGCGGAACCGTGCCGCCCCGCCTCAAGCCGCCGCCAGCCAATCGCGGATCGGGCCGGTCTGGTCGCCCGCCATCAGCGCCGGGGCGTGGCCGCAGCCGGGGATGGTCAGCAACGTGGTGTCCGGTCGCGCCGCCATCCGCGCGGCCGTCTCCGCGGACAGCAGGTCCGACTCCGCGCCGCGGATCACCAGCACCGGGCAGCGGATCTGGTCCCAGACCATCCACAGGTCGACATCCGCCGGCGGGCCGGCGAAGGCGGCGGCGATGCCGGGGTCGTAGGCCAGGCCCAGCGTTCCGTCCGCCCGCCGCCGGGCGCTGTGCTCGGCCAGGTGCCGCCACTGCCCGTCGGTCAGCTTCCCGAAGGGGGCGTGCACCCGCCGCAGATAGGCTTCCAGCGCGCCGAGATCGGCGAAGACCGGATCCTGCCCGACATAGGACCCGATTCTCATCAATGCCGCCTGCGGGATGAACGGCCCGACATCGTTCAGCACCAGCCGGCGGATCGGCGTGTTCGGCTGGGCCGCCAGCATCATGCCGATCAGCCCGCCCATCGAGGTGCCGACCCAGTCGACCTCCGCCACGTCGAGCCGGGCGATCAGCGCCGCCGCGTCGCCGAGATACTGCGGATAGCCGTACAGCGCCGGGTTGGCGAGCCAGCCGCTGCGGCCGCGCCCGACAACGTCGGGGCAGACCACCATGCGGCCGGACCAGGCAAGCTCGGCCGCCAGCGTGTCGAAGTCGCGGCCGTTGCGGGTCAGCCCGTGCACGCACAGCACCGGCGGGCGCGACCGGTCCGAGCCCCAGGACACATAGGCCAGGCGGTGGAAGCCGCCCAGGCCGAGCCCGAGGAACTGATGCTCGACTGCTTCCATCCTGGGGATCCTTGTTCAGGCCGCCTGCGCGGCAGCCGGGCGCAGCGCGCCGTCCTCGACCGCGACGAAGCGCCGGGCCTCGAAGCCGTTGAAGCGGGTCTGCAGCACGTTGGAATAGGCGCCGATCTGGCCGAACTCGATCCAGTCGCCCTCGCGCACATCCTCCGGCAGCGGCGAGGTGCCGGGCAGGCTGTCATAGCTGTCGCAGGTCGGGCCGAACAGGGCGAAGCTGGCCGGCTTGCCGCCGGCGCCGCCCGGCCGCAGCAGGCGCACCGGATAGACGGTGC
>NZ_JANX01000170.1 GCF_000767795.1 Inquilinus limosus MP06
CAGCACCGGCACCCGGGCCAGGGCGTCGGCGGCGCCGATCTCGCGCACGCTCGGCACCAGGGCCGCCAGCGCCTCGGCCTCCTCGCGGATCGCCGCCTCCTGGCCCGGCCGGCCGACATGCATGGCGCCGCGCGGGCGGGTCAGGACGAAGCCGGCGAAATCCTCCGGCGGGGCGCGCAGGAACTCACGGCTGCCGGTCGACAGGGCGCGCACCACGGCGTTGCCGTAGGTCTCGGAGAACAGCGCGGCGGACCGGCCGCTGGAGTGGGTCCCGGGCTGGCTCTCGCGCTCCAGCAGCAGCACCCGGCGGCCGTCCGCGACGGCCCGGGCCAGCGACGCGCCGGCGATGCCCCCTCCGATCACAGCGATGTCGACGACGCCCATCCGGCAGCCTCCCTTTGGCGGGCAGACTGCGAGACGATAGTGTTTATGTCAAATAGTTTATCGTATCGGAAAATTCGTGGTTCTTGCGATAACCTCGCGCCCGACATAGGCTGGCCGACCTTTCACCGGTCCGGATCCGCGCATGTCCACTCAGCCCAAGCTCGGGGAATGCCTGAAGGCGCTGCGGCGCCGGCATGGCTGGACGCTGCAGGAGGTCAGCCGGCGGACCGGGGTGGCGGTCTCGACGCTGTCGAAGGTCGAGAACGACCAGATGTCGCTGACCTATGACAAGCTGCTGCAGATCAGCGAAGGGCTCGGCATCAACCTGGCCGAGCTGCTGTCGACGCCGGCTGCCTCGGGGGCGGCGATGGCCCGGCGGTCGATCAGCCGGCCGGGGGAAGGGCTGCTGCAGGTCACGCCGAACTACGACTACCTCTATCTCTGCACCGAACTGCAGCGGAAGCGGATGGTGCCGGATGTCGGCCGGGTGAAGACCCGCAGCATCGAGGAGTTCGGCCCGCTGGTGCGCCATTCGGGGGAGGAGTTCATCTACGTGCTTGAAGGCGCGATCGAGGTGCACACCGACCACTACGCGCCGGTGCGGCTGGAGAAGGGCGGCAGCATCTACATCGACAGCACCATGGGCCATGCCTACATCTCGGTGGGGGAAGGTGACGCCATGATCCTGGCCGTCTGCTCCAGCCCCGAGCCGGATCTGGAGGGGACGCTGCTGTCCCTGTTCCCGACGACCTGACCGGCCGCCGCGCCCGGCCGGGGAGCCGGGCACGACAGTCGGGCGGCACCTGCCCGCGGCGCTTCAGCCGAGCAGGAACATCAGGAACTTCGACAGGTCGATCGCATCCTCCGCCTCGTAGCGGATGGTGTAGGTGTCGACCTGGGTGATGAAGCGCAGATAGGACAGGTGCTCGACCTTGAGGCGGTCGCGGAAGCGCACCTCGAGCGCGAGGGGGGCCTTGAGCCGGAACGGCCTGGCCTCGCCGATTCGTGAGATCGCGCGCTTCACCCCGGCCCGCACCGCCTTATGGGCCGCCGCCGGCATCAGGGTGCGGGCGGAGCGCGTGCCGTGCGCCCATTTCACCGTCGTCGTCTCGATATCGCCGAGGATGTCGCGGATCTCCGCAGTCGCCACGTCGTCGCCCGAGGCGTAGATCACCGGCACGCCGTAATGGCCGGCGATGGCGGCGTTCAGCCCGGCCTCGTTCAGCACCTGGCCGTTGACCCGAACCTCCTGAAAGCCGCCGGTCAACGTGTGCGCCAGCACGCCGGAGGGGTTGCTGCCGCCCGCATGGTAGCCGATCAGCAGCGCGCCGGCGAATGCCCCGACCTCGATGCCCTGCATCATTCCCAGGGGCCGTGGCCAGCTGCGCACCAGCTGCACGCCCTCCGGCAGCCTGTCGATCTTCAGGCTCTCGCCATTGCCGTGGGAATCGCTGATCACGATCTCGGTCGCCCCGGCCTCCTGCGCCGCCTCGCAGGCGGCGACCACTGTGTCGGTCATCCAGTCGCGGGCCCGGTCGTACTCGAAGCCCTCGGGGCTCGTATGGTCGCGGGTGACGACGCCAACGATGCCTTCGATGTCGGCAGAGATGTAAAGGCGCATGGCTTTTCCTCCCGGCGGGTTCATTGGTGCTTGTGAGGGCGACCATTGTTGCATACGGTATTTTTTAGCGTATAGGAAATTTCTTCTTGTCCCAGCATCGGAGCCGCCATGCAGGATGATCGCGTGCTCGAGGTCGAGAATCTCCAGGTGTCGTTCGCGCTGGGTGGGGGCGAGACCCTGCGGGCGGTGAAGGGCGTCTCGTTCCATATCGGGCGGGGCGAGACGCTGGCACTGGTCGGCGAATCGGGCAGCGGCAAGTCGGTCACCGCGATGACCATCATGCGGCTGGCGGAATATGACGGCGCCAGGCTGGCCGGCGGCTCGGTGCGCATGCGGCTGCGCGGCGGCGAGGTGGCGGACCTGGCCCGGCTGCCGCAGAAGCGGATGCGGACTATCCGGGGATCCGACATCTCGATGGTGTTCCAGGACCCGATGGCCAGCCTGAACCCTGTGTTCAGCATCGGCTTCCAGATCAGCGAGGCGATCATGCGCCACCAGGGCAAGAGCGCGGCGGAGGCGCGCGCCATCGCGCTCAACGCGCTGAAGCTGGTGCGGGTGCCGGAGGCGGAGAAGCGGCTGGACCAGTATCCGCACCACCTGTCGGGCGGCATGCGCCAGCGGGTGATGATCGCCATGGCGCTGTGCTGCCGCCCGTCGCTGATGATCCTGGACGAGCCGACCACGGCGCTGGACGTCACCATCCAGGCCCAGATCCTGGACCTGGTGCGGGCGCTGCAGCGCGAGATCGGCATGTCGGTGCTGTTCATCACCCACGACATGGGCGTGGTGGCCGAGATGGCGGATCGCATCTGCGTCATGCTGAAGGGGGAGATCGTGGAGACCGGAACCGTCTACGAGGTGTTCGAGACGCCGCGCCACGCCTATACACGGGCGTTGCTGGCCGCGGTGCCGCGCCTGGGCAGCATGGACGGCAAGGACGAGCCGGAGCGGTTCCCGCTGGTCGAGGCGGTCGATGCCCCGGCCGAGATCCGGGCCGCCGTGCGCGTCGAGGTGCCGGCATGAGCCGTGCCCCGCTGCTGGCGGTCGAGAACCTGACGACGCGCTTCGACCTGCGCTCCGGCGTCTTCGGCAAGGTGACCGGCCGCGTCCATGCGGTCGAGAACGTGTCGTTCGAGATCTTTCCGGGCGAGACGCTGGCCCTGGTGGGGGAGAGCGGCTGCGGCAAATCCACCATCGGCCGCAGCATCCTGCAGCTGGACCGGCCGGTCTCCGGCTCGATCCGGTTCGAGGGGCGCGAGACGCTGGGGCAGCCGCCGCGCGAGATCCAGGCCCTGCGCCGCCGGGTGCAAATGGTGTTCCAGGATCCCTTCAGCTCGCTGAACCCGCGCATGACCGTGGGGCAGGCGATCGCCGACCCGATGCTGGTCCATGGCGGCCTGTCGCGCGCCGAGGTCCAGGCCCGCGTCGCCGAGTTGCTGCAGCGGGTGGGGCTGTCGCCCGAGCATGCGCGGCGCCATCCGCACGCCTTCTCCGGCGGGCAGCGCCAGCGCATCTGCATCGCCCGCGCGCTCAGCACCCGGCCCAGGCTGGTGATCGCCGACGAGGCGGTGGCGTCGCTGGACGTCACCATCCAGGCCCAGGTCATCAACCTGCTGATGGACCTGCAGGCGGAGACCGGAATTTCCGTCCTGTTCATCTCGCACGACATGGCGGTGGTCGAGCGGATGGCCCATCGCGTGGCGGTGATGTATCTCGGCCAGATCGTCGAGATCGGCAGCCGGCGCGAGGTCTTCGGCAACCCGCGTCACAGCTACACCCGCAAGCTCCTGTCCTCCGTCCCCGTCGCCGATCCGCGGCAGCGGCCGGAGAACCGCCTGCTGCTGGCCGACGAGATCCCGAGCGCCGTGCGCGCCCCCGATTACGAGCCGGTGCTCCTGCCGATGCTGCAGGTGTCCGACCGGCATTTCGTCCGCGCGGAGGCCTGAAGGGCGCCGCACCCAGCCTATGACCTGGGGTTATATTCCGATGCGCTAAAGTTTTTTCGAAAGCGGGAAATTTGGGCGTATTCGGTATGGCCTTCTCGCCGTGCCTCGGTCACACTTCCCGCAGATCGCCGTTCCAGGCGACCCCATAAGGGCGAAACGCCCGGCAGCAGGAGGCTTCTTGATGAAAAACTGGATCGGACCCGGCCTCGGCATCGCCTTGCTGGCCCTGTCCGGCGCGGCGCAGGCCGAGCTGAAGAACCCGAACACCCTGGTCTATCTGTGGACCAGCGACATCCGGACGTTGGATCCGGCCTATATGGCCGACACCCCCAACACCTATGTCTCGATCAACACCTATATGCGGCTCTTGAACTACAAGGGCAGCGAGATCTCGGAGTTCGTGCCGGCCCTGTCGACCGAGGTGCCGTCGCTGGAGAACGGGCTGATCAAGCCGGGCGAGAACGGGTCGATCAGCTACACCTTCCCGATCCGCAAGGGCGTCCACACCCACCGGGTCGGGGTGAAAGGCGCGGATGGCGCGATCACCTGGAAGCTGTATGACGAGCTGACCGATCAGGAGAAGGCGGCGATCGTCCCCGGCTATGGCGAGCTGACGGCCCAGGACGTCAAGTATTCGCTGATGCGCGCGATCCTGCAGGGCGACAGCTGGATGGCCAATGCGGTGACCGAGATGATCACCGCCGGCAAGTACCCGAACATCGAGGCTTGGGCCATGGACCTGGCCGGGGTGAAGACCTTCGCCGAGGTCGACGCCGCCGGCCTGGCCAAGGTGCATGACGCGCTGTCGCAGAAGATCAGGGTCGACGGCGACCGGGTGACGATCGTGCTGGACGCGCCGTTCCCGGCCACGCTGGGCATCATGGCGCTGCCCTTCGCCACCTCGATTATCGACCAGGAATGGGCCCGCGACCAGGGCGACTGGGACGGCGCCGCCGGCACCTGGAAGGCGTTCCACAAGCCCGAGCTGGGCGAGGATAAGCTGTTCGAGGTCGAGAACGGCAGCGGCCCCTTCATGGTCGAGGCCTGGGACCGGTCCGAGAAGAAGATCACCATGAAGCGGTTCAACGGCTATTGGCAGGGCCCGGCCAAGCTGGAGCGCGTGGTGCTGCGGTCGGTGCCGGAATGGACCACGCGCCTTCTGCAGCTCGAGGCCGGCGACGCCGACGTGGTGACCACGCCGGTGGAGTTCCTGGACGAGGTGGCGGCGAAGCCCGGCATCAAGGTGACCGAGGGCCTGCCCCAGGTGTTCGGCCGTTCGATCTTCTACATCTGGCCGGTCACCGCCGTGGACAACCCGGCGATCGGCAGCGGCAAGCTGGACGGCAAGGGCATCCCGCCCGACTTCTTCAGCGACATCGACGTGCGCAAGGGCTTCAACTACGCCCAGGACTACCAGCTGCTGCTGGACGATGTGCTGCTGGGCAAGACCGTGCAGCTGCGCGGGCCCACCGTGCGCGGCATCATGGGCTACCGGCCGGACAGCCCGGTCTATTCCTTCGACCCCGAAAAGGCGGCGGAGCACTTCAAGAAGGCCTGGGGCGGCCAGGTCTGGGAGAACGGCTTCGAGCTGACCGCCTATATGAGCGAGGGCAACACCGCCTATCATTCGGCGCTGTCGGTGCTGCAGCAGAACCTGGCCCGGATCAATCCGAAGTTCCGGTTGAAGATCCAGCAGCTGCAGGCCGCCACCTTCGCCGACAAGGTCTACGGCGGCGCCGACCCCAGCGCGCCGATGGCGATCATGGGCTGGGGGCCCGACTATTCCGATCCGGGCGGGCCGCTGGGCGCCGCGACCTACTACCTGTCCAGCACCGGCCTGGTCGGCGGCATGGTCGGCGAGGGCTATCGCCAGCTGATGCGCGACAAGTTCGACCCGCTGCTGAAGCAGGCCTGGACCACGGTCGACCCGACGGAGCGGGAGAAGATCTACGCCAAGCTGCAGGACATGAGCCACGAATACGCCACCACCCAGTTCCTGTGGGAGGAGTACGGCTTCATCGTCACCCGCGACTGGGTCGACGGCTATGTCCACAACATGATCGAGTACGGCGCCTGGGACTTTTATCCCATCTCGAAGAAAGAGAAATAGGCCGGCCGCCGGGGCGGGGCGCCGGCCGCGCCCCGCCCCGGTGCCGCTCGACCCCTGCCACTGTCCGGGATTGCCCATGCTGGCCTATGCGATCCGACGCCTGTCCTTCGTCCCGATCGTCTTCTTCGCGCTGACGCTGATGATCTTCGCGATGCAGATGATGCTGACGCCCACCCAGCGCGTGATCACCTATGTCGGCAGCCCGGACGCGCTGAAGGGCGGCGCGGCGCAGGTGCAGGCGCTGATCGAGAAATACGGGCTGAACGACCCGTTCCATGAGCAGTATGGCCACTGGATCGCCAACATCCTGCAGGGCAATCTCGGCTGGTCGGAGACGGCCCGGATGCCGGTGGCCGAGGCGCTGGTCTCGCTGTTCCCGGCGACGCTGGAGCTGGTGCTCTTCGCCTTCGTGCCCGGCATCCTGGGCGCGATCTGGCTGGGCAGCCGGGCCGGCGTGCACCTGAACAAGCCGGTCGACCACGGCATCCGGCTGTTCACCGTGCTCGGCTGGTCGTTCCCCGTCTTCGTCTTCGGCCTCCTGATGCTGATGGTGTTCTACGGGTCGCTCGGCTGGTTCCCGCCGGGCCGGCTGAGCCAATGGGCGCTGATCGAGACCGGCGGCGACGGCTTCCGGCGCTGGACCGGGCTGAACACGGTCGACGCTCTGCTGAACGGCAACCTGCCGGTCTTCCTCGACGCGCTGCGCCACCTGATCCTGCCGGTGGTGTCCCTCAGCTACGTCAACCTGGCGTCGATGACCCGGATCATGCGCACCTCGATGCTGGAATCGCTGCGCCAGGACTATGTCCGCACTGCCCGGGCCAAGGGCCTCAGCGAGCGGGTGGTGCAGAACCGGCACGCAAGGCGCAACGCCCTCTTGCCGGTGGTGACGGTCGCGGGGATGGAGGTGGCGGCGATGCTGGGCGGCGTCGTCATCACCGAGACGATCTTCGACTATCACGGCCTCGGCCAGTTCGCCGCGAACGCGGCCGCCAATTTGGACTTCCCGGCCGTGCTGGGCTTCGCCCTCTACTTCTCGCTGGTGCTGGTGGCGCTCAACCTGGTGGTGGACCTGCTGTACCCCCTGTTCGACCCGCGGGTGAGGCTGGCATGAGGATCGTCGGGTATCTGCTGCGCAACCCGCTGTCGCTGCTGGGCATCCTGGTCCTCGTGGGCTTCGTCGCCGTCGCCGCGCTGGCCCCGGTGATCGCGCCGCCGGAGCCGTACCAGACCTCGCCTTACGAGATCCCGCGCAGCGGTTTCCGCGCCACGCCGCAGCCGCCCTCGGCCCGCGCCCTGCTGGGCACCACCGAGGGACAGTTCGACATCTATTACGGCCTGGTCTGGGGCACCCGCACCGCCTTCAAGATCGGCCTCGGCGTCGTCCTGATCTCGACCCTGATCGGCGCCGTGGTCGGGGCGATCGCCGCCTTCTATGGCGGCATGGTCGACGAGGTGCTGATGCGCATCGTCGACGTCTTCCTGGCCGTGCCGTTCCTGATCGCGGCGATGGTGCTGACCACGCTGCTGGGCAAGGGCATCGGGCCGATGACGATGGCGCTGACCGCCTTCGGCTGGATGAACTACGCCCGCGTCATCCGCAGCGAGATCCTGCGGGTGAAGGAGCTGGACTACGTCAAGGCGGCGCGGTCCTACGGCACGCGCGACGTCCGGCTGCTGCTGCGGCACATCCTGCCGAACGCCTTCTTCCCGGTGCTGGTGCTGGCCACGATGATGACCGGGTCGATGGTGCTGACCGCCTCGGCCCTCAGCTTCCTCGGCGTCGGTGTCGAGCCGGGCTACGCCGACTGGGGCCAGCTGATCAGCTACTCCCGCAACTGGATCGTCGGCCGCGGCGACAGCCCGTTCCGCTACTGGTACACGCTGGTCTTCCCCGGCACCGCGATCTTCCTGTTCGTGCTGTCCTGGAGCCTGCTGGGCGACGCCCTGCGCGATATCCTCGACCCCCGCCTCCGGACCTGAGAGGAGACATCGAAATGGACGACCGTGCCCTGGCCGCCGGCCTGGAGGAAGCCATCGCGCATGAGGTCGGCGACAAGGCCCTTCCCTCGATCTCCTATGCCGTGGTCGACCGCGACGGCCTGCTGGCCACCGGCCATGTGGTGCGGCCCGATCTCGGCCACCGGCTGGACGGGCATTCACTGTTCCGCATCGGGTCGTTGACCAAGATGTTCACGGCGATCGGCATCATGCAGCTGGCCGAGAAGGGGCTGGTCGACATCGACGCCGACGTGTCCGCCTATATCCCCGGCTTCCGCCCCGTGAACCCCTACGCCGGGCGCGAGAGCGGCCCGTACGGTTCCCAGGTGTCGCTGCGCAAGCTGATGAGCCACACCTCCGGCCTGGTGCGCGAGCCGAAGGACGGCCACTACCTGGACGACCGGCGGCCGGGGCTGGCGGTGACGGTCGAGGGGCTGAAGACTTCGGTGCTGAAGGAGGATCCCAGCGCCGGCATCGTCCACTATTCCAACGCCGCCATCGCCGTGGTCGGCGCGGTGCTGGAGCGGGTCAGCGGCATGGGCTATGCCGACTACGTCGCCCGCCACATCTTCGAGCCGCTGGATATGGCCGAGAGCAGCGCGTCGCTGACGCCCGGGCTGATGGGCCGGCTGGCCCCGGCCTGGATGTGGGATGTCGACCGCGATTTCCCGGCGCCGGTGTTCGACCTGGGCGGGTCGCCGGCCGGGGCCATCGTCTCCACTGCGCCCGACATGGCGAAATTCGCGACCTGCATGCTGCGCGGCGGCTTCACCCCCGACGGGCGGTCGGTCGTGTCGCCCGCCGGGCTGAGGCAGATGTGGACGGTGGTGGGCCGGCCGGCCGCCGGCCACAGCAGCAGCCGGGGCTACGGCCTGGGCTTCGGCATTGCCGACCTCGACGGCTGGACCTCGGTCGGCCATGGCGGCGCCGTCTACGGCTATGCCACCCAGTTCGTGGCGCTGCCCCAGGCCGGGCTGGCGGTGCTGACCTTCGGCACCCTCGATTTCACCAACCAGATCGGCACCCGGCTGGCGCGGCGGGCGCTGCGCCTGGCCCTGGCCGCGCGCAAGATGGGACGGCCGCCGGCTCCGCCGGCCAGGCACCCGCCGCTGACCAAGGATCATCTGACGGCGATGCCGGGCCTCTACCAGGCCGCGGACGGCAGCGAGAGCGTCGAGCTGCGGGAGAAGGACGGCCGGCTGTACCTGATGGGCGAGGGCGTGCCGCTGGAGCTGAAATGGCGCGGCGGCGACGCCTTCACCATCGACGGCCGGATCTATGGCGAGGAGGCGGAGTATCCGCATCTCGACCTGACCTTCGGCACCGACGGCATGCTGGGCTGGAAGGGCAAGGCCTGGACCCGGCGCAACACCGTGGACTCCGATGCTCCGGCTGAGCTGGCGCCGCACCTCGGCGTCTACGGCCCGGACTTCAACCCGACATACCTGTTCTATGCCGATGGAAGGCTGAAATGCCTGATCGAGTATTTCTGCACCCATGAGTGCGAGCAGCTGCCGGACGGCAGCTGGCGCATGCACGGGATCCTCTATGAGGGCGAGACGCTGGAGCTGGCGGCGCGGGACGAGGAGGGCCGCACCGGCATCCGCGTCGGCCCGATGTTCCTGGTGCGGCACGCCGACCGGGCCGCGGCATAGGAAGGCGGAGCGGGGCCGCCGGACGCGGCCCGCCCCCCTTTCATCCGCGGCGGCTCAGACGACCAGGTCGCGTTCCGGCACCGGCTCGCCCCGGGCGACGCAGGCGATGTTGCCGAACATCTGGTTCACCGTCTTGACGAAGTTGTCGGCCGCGATCGCCGCCAGATGCGGCGTCACCACCAGGTTGTCCAGCGTCAGCAGCGGGCTGTCCGCCGGCAGCGGCTCGATCTCATAGACATCCATGGCGGCGGCGTGGATGGTGCGCGACCGCAGCGCCTCGATCAGGTCGGCCTCCACCACCACGCCGCCGCGCGCGGCGTTGACCAGCACGGCGGTCTTCTTCATCGCCGCCAGCGCCTTCCGGTCGATCAGGTTCTTCGTTTCCGGCGTCAGCGGGCAGTTCAGCGTGATCACGTCGGCCTGGGCCAGGATCTCGGGCACCGTGGCGAAGCGGGCACCGAGATCGGCCTCCTCGGCGGCGGAGAGGGGCGTGCGCTTGGAATAGAGGATGGTGCAGCCGAAGCCCTTCAGGATCCGGGCGAAGGCCTGACCGATGGCGCCGAAGCCGATGATGCCGACGGTCTTGCCCGACAGCATGAAGGTCTGCATCGGCATCGCCGTGGCGGTGCGCCAGTGCCCCTTCTTCAGCTCGGCATGGCCGAAGGCGATGCAGCGCAGCGCCGCCAGCGTCAGGCCCAGCGTGAACTCGGCCACCGGCACGGCGTTGCTGCCGGTGGTGCGGGCCACCCGGATGTTGAGCTCGCGCGCCGTGTCGAGGTCGAGATTGTCGACCCCGACGCCCCATTTGTGCAGCAGCTTGAGCCGGGGCGCGGCGCGCAGCACCTCGCCGCTGACGCCGACCTGGCCGGCGATGGCGTATTCGGCGCCGGCGATGATCTCCTTCAGGTGATCGTCGCCGCGGGCGGTGCCGTGGGTGAGGACGAGGCCGGGCGGCAGCAGGGCGCGGAGGCGGGTGACGCTGTCCTCGCTGATCGGGTCCAGGACGACGACGGTTTCGGTCACGGTCGGGCTTCCAGTGTCAGAGTGGGGTCAGATGGTGAAGCGGACGCCGGCGCGCGCCAGGCCGCCGGAGATGGCGACGGGCGTGCCGTCGGCGCGCCAGCAGGCGGCGCCGGTCAGGGTGCCGTCGGGGGCGAAGGCGATCGCGTTCATGCCGCCGGCGATGCGCGGCATGCGCACGATGCCGTGGCCG
>NZ_JANX01000171.1 GCF_000767795.1 Inquilinus limosus MP06
GCAGGCGCTGCGCCACGGCCAGCCGGCGGCCAAGCCCTGCGTGCTGCTGTCGGGCGGCGAGACCACGGTGACGGTGAGGGGGCAGGGCCGGGGCGGCCGCAATGTCGAGTTCCTGCTGGCGCTGACGCTGCAACTGCAGGGCCGGCCCGGCATTGCCGCCATCGCCTGCGACACCGACGGCATCGACGGGTCGGAGGACAATGCCGGCGCCTGGACCGATGCCGGGACGCTGGCGCTTGGCAAAGAGAGCGGGCTGGTCGCGGCCGAGTTCCTGGCGAACAACGACGCCTACAGTTATTTCGCGGCGCTCGACCGGCTGGTGGTGACCGGCCCGACCCTGACCAACGTCAACGACTTCCGCGCCATCCTGGTGCGGTAGCGCCGGACCACACCGCGCCGCCGAAACGAAACGGCCATGCCGCTGCGGTGATGGTGACGCTGGCATGGCCTCTGGTGGCTATGTCCAGGGCGACACTTCTGGCACAGGTCCGGGCCATTGCCGCAGCCGGGCGGGCATGTCGAACGCTGGCGTGTGAACCTGCATTCATTGCTCGTACAACTGCTATTCGTACGATTTTGTTTCCTTTTGATTTTCCCGACGGTGCTGCGGCTGCCGTCGCCTGCGCATACAAATGGGGAGGCTTTTTCGTCATGACCGTCAACGCCAGTTCGCTCACCCGAATCTCGGTCGACAATGGCGGCACCAGCGCCAACAACATCGCCACCAACGCCACGATGTCGGCCGACGGCCGCTACGTCGTGTTCCAGAGCACCGCGACCAACCTGGTCGGCGGCGACGTCAACGGCTTCTTCGACGTGTTCCTGCGCGACACCGTCACCGGCACTACGACGCTGATCTCGACCGCCACCGGCGGGACGCAGGGCAACAACGTCTCCAGCCTGCCGCTGATCACCGATGACGGCCGCTATGTGGTCTTCACCAGCATCGCGACCAACCTGGTCGGCGGCGATACCAACGCCGTCCTCGATGTCTTCATGAGGGACACCTCGACCGGCGTCACCACGCGGGTCTCCACCGCATCGGACGGCAGCCAGGCCAACGGCGCCAGCCAGAACATCGACATCACCGGCGACGGCCGTTTCGTCAGCTTCCAGAGCACCGCGACCAACCTGGTCGGCGGGGACAGCAACGGGCTCAGCGACGTCTTCGTCAAGAACCTCCAGACCGGCGTCACGGCCCGCGTCTCGGTGGCGAATGACGGGTCGCAGGGCAACGGCACCTCCCTGGTCGGCCGCCTGTCCGATGACGGCAACAGGGTCTCCTTCGTCAGCACGTCCAGCAACCTGACGGCCAACGACAGCAACGGCGCCACCACCGACGTCTTCGTCCGCGACATCGGCACCGGCACCACCACCCTGGTCTCGGCCGCCCTCGGCGGCGGGTCGGGGAACGCCCAGTCGTCGGGCGCCACTATTTCCGGCAATGGCCGCTACGTCGTGTTCCAGAGCGACGCCACCAATCTAGTGGCCAGCGACACCAACGGCACCACGGACATCTTCCTCCGCGACTTGCAGACCAACACCACCACCGTTGTCTCCACCGCCACCGACGGCACCCAGGGGAACGACCTGTCGACCCAGGCCGTGGTCTCCGCCGATGGCCGCTATGTCGTCTTCCTCAGCAACGCCAGCAACCTGGTGCAGGGCGACACCAACGGCGTCCGCGACATCTTCCTGAAGGACATGCTGACCGGCAACGTGACGCGCCTGTCCGTCGCCTTCGACGGGTCGCAGTTGAACGACCTGTCCAACACCCCATGGATCTCGGCCGACGGCCACTACGTCACGTTCCAGTCGCAGGCGACCAACACCGGGGTGGGGGCCGAAGGCAATGGCACCGGCTTCGACATCTTCCGGGTCTCGCTCGTGGCCGGGGCCGGGGCCGACCGCATGCTCGGCTCCGACGGCAACGACACCATCGACGGGCTGGCGGGCGACGACATCCTTCTCGGCGGCTTCGGCAACGACGTGCTCACCGGTGGCGCCGGGGCGGACCAGATCTTCGGCGGCGCCGGCACCGACACGGCGAACTACTCGGCCTCGGCGGCCGGGGTGACGGTCGACCTCTTCACCGGCTCGGGCACCGGCGGCGACGCCCAGGGCGACACGCTGCAGGACATCGAGAATGTCAACGGCTCCGCCTTCGCCGACCACCTCTACGGCAACGGCAACGCCAATGTGCTGAACGGCGGCGATGGCGACGACACGCTCCGCGGCGGCGACGGCGCCGACACACTGAACGGCGGCGCCGGGTCGGACTTCGCCAACTACCAGGGGTCGGAGCAGGGCGTCACCGTCAACCTGCTGGCCGGCACCGCCTCGGGCGGTTTCGCCCAGGCCGACGTTCTGACCTCGATCGAGAACCTGTACGGCTCCAGCCATGACGACCAGCTGACCGGCGACAACGGCCGCAACATCATCGGCGGCGAGCTGGGCAACGACACCATCGTCGGCAATGGCGGTGACGACGCGCTCTCAGGCGAGGGCGGCGACGACAACCTCGACGGCGGCGACGGCAATGACCGTCTCGTCGGCGGCGATGGCGTCGACACCATCCATGGCGGCAACAACGACGATTCCGTGGACGCCGGCACCGGCAACGACATCGTCTTCGGCGAGGCCGGGAACGACAACCTCTATGGCGGCGACGGCAGCGACCAGCTCGACGGCGGCGACGGCAACGACATCCTCGAAGGCGGTGCCGGGACCGATGCGTTGACGGGCGGGGCCGGCATCGACACGGCCAGCTATGCCAGCTCCTCCGCCGGGGTGACGGTCAGCCTGGTCACCGGCGCCGGCACGGGCGGCGATGCCCAGGGCGACACGCTCAGCGGCATCGAGCAGCTGCTGGGGTCGGGCTTCAACGACCACCTGACCGGCGATGCCAACGCCAACACGCTGTGGGGCCAGGCCGGCGACGACGTGCTTGCCGGCGGCGGCGGCGGCGATCTGCTGAAGGGCGGGGCGGGCAGCGACAGCTTCGTCTACACCGCCCTGTCGGACAGCACGGTCGTGAGCACCGGGAAGGACACGATCGCCGACTTCTCCACCGGCGACAAGATCGACCTGTCGGCGATCGACGCGGACGGCAATTCGGCCAATGGCGACACCGCCTTCGCCTTCGGGACCGGTGGCTTCACCGGCACGGCAGGCGAGCTGCGGGTGGTGACGGCCGGCGCGCTCCAGGTGGTCTATGTCGACGCCAATGGCGACAAGGCGCCGGACTTCGCCATCAACGTCATCTCCAACCATCCGCTGACCGCGGCGGATTTCGTGCTGTGATCCTCGGCGGCTCCGTCTTCGGGCGGGGCCGCGCTCCTTCATCCGCAGGCCCGCAATCCGCGGTCCGAAGGGTCGATGAACTCCGGCTCCGGGCCCTGCTCGCCATCGCGAAGCCAAGCCAGCTTGGCCCGCAGATAGCCGGCCATCGCCTGCAGCTCCGCCGCCTTGCGCTCCAGCCGGGCCAGCTGCTCCGACATGAGCTCGATGCTGCGCTCGCGGGTGATGCCGCCGCGGCGATGCTCCTCGCCGATCGCGGCGATCTCTTTCAGCGACATGCCCAGCGACTGCGCCATGCGGATCAGCCGGGCCTCGCGCACATGCTCCGCGGTGAAGACCTGGTAGGGATTGCGACCGCCCTTGCCGTTGGTTCCGGGCGCCAGCAGCCCGCGGCGGATGTAGAAGCGCACGGTGTCCACGGGCAGTCCCGTCGCCCGCGCGAAATCCGAGATCAGCATGGTTCGGCTCCGGCGATTCCGGCCCTTGACCCTGGACCGCGCTCCAGACTTATAGGATCAGCTCTCATCCTTGTGGAGCGTGAGAGTTGGACAAGATCGCATTGGTGACCGGGGCGTCGGCGGGCATCGGCGAGGCGACGGTGCGCCGGCTGATCGCCGACGGCTATACCGTCTATGCCGCGGCGCGGCGGACCGACCGGATGGCGGTTCTGGCGGTGGCCGGGGCGCGGCTGGTCGCGCTCGACCTCACCGACGATGCCTCGATCGTCGCGGCCGTGGAGCGGATCCGCGGTGAGACGGGCCGCCTGGACCTGCTGGTCAACAACGCGGGCTACGGCAGCTACGGCGCGCTGGAGGATGTGCCATTGGAGGAGGCGCGCCGGCAGTTCGAGGTCAACCTGTTCGGTGCCGCCCGGCTGTGCCAGCTGGCGCTGCCGATGATGCGGGCGCACAAGACCGGCCGGATCATCAATGTCAGCTCGATCGGCGGCAAGTCGGGCGAGCCTTTCGGCGCCTGGTACCACGCCACCAAATACGCGCTGGAGGGGCTGAGCGACTGCCTGCGGATGGAGCTGACCCCCTTCGGCATCGAGGTGGTGGTGATCGAGCCGGGCGCGATCCGAACCGAATGGGGCGGCATCGCCTTCGAGAGCCTGCTGCGGGTTTCCGGCGGCACCGTCTACGGCCCTTATGCCCGCCGCCACGCCAGGATGTACGAACGGGCCGCGGCGTCGAGCTTCCCGTCCCAACCGGAGGTGGTGGCAGACGCGATCGGCCGGGCAGCGGCGGCCCGGCGGCCGCGCACCCGCTATCCGGTCGGCGGCGGCGCCCGGGTCCTGCTGCTGCTCGCCCGCCTGCTCAGCGACCGGATGACCGACCGGCTGATGTGGCGGGCCTCGCAGGCGCGGGAGTGACGGCGGGGCATTAGCCCCGCGGCGCGTTCCCCAGGAACTCCGCGATCGCGGCGCCCAGCTCCGGCTTCGCCACCGCGCCCATGTGGTTGCCGGGAATGGTGGCGTGGCGGCCCTGCGGCAGGGCGGCGGCGAGATCCTCGGCCGAGCCGTTGTCGTCATCCTCGGCGCCGGCCACCACCAGGGTCGGCACCGCGATCGTCGCCAGCGCCTCGCGCGGCGTGTCGACCGAGGTGCCGAGCACCTGCAGCAGCGCCTCCGGGTCGCCGCCGACGGTCTTCAGGAACGCCTCGGCCATCCATTCGGCGGTGCCGCGCTGGAAGCTGCCCAGGTTGGTCAGGATGTGGCGGAAATAGGCATTGCGGCCGCCGGCGCTGACGATGCCGTCCAGGCCCATGCCGGCGACGATGGCCCGACCCGGCGCGGCGCCGCGTGCCAGCATCCGTACCACCGTCCGCCCGCCCAGCGAATAGCCGCCAAGGTCGTAGTCGGCCAGGCCGAGCTGCTCGACCAGCGCCAGCCCGTCATCGGCCAGGATGTCGCGCGGATAGGCGGCGGGGTCGTGCGGCTTGCCGCTGTCGCCGTGGCCGCGCAGGTCCGGCATGATCACGCGATAGCCCCGCGCGGCGATCGCCGCGGCGTGGCCGTAGCGCAGCCAGTTGACCGTGGCGGTCGAGAAGAAGCCGTGGATCAGCACCAGCGGCCGGCCTTCGCCGAGCTCGCGATACGCCAGCGGAACGCCATCGCGGCCATGGAAGGGGCGGACGGGAAGGTCGGTCATGCCGGATGTCCTTGTCTGCGGGCGTCAGCGTTCGCGCTTGTAGGAGAAGGCGTCGGCCAGCCGCTTCATCCCGGCCCGCTCGTAGAAGCCGACCGCCTCGGGCACCGAGATTAGATACAGGCTGACGCCAAGCCCGAGCTGCCGCCGTGCCTCGTCCAGCAGGCCGCGGCCGACGCCGAGGCCCTGGGCCGAGGGTGATACGGCGAGGTCGGACAGGTAGCAGCACCAGACCGAATCGGTGACGGCGCGGGCGAACCCGACCAGCGGTCGGCCGGGCCGGTCCAGCCGGGCGGTGACGATCAGGTTGGCGCCGTCGATCATCGCCTGCAGCCGCGGCTCGTCATCCACCGGGCGGATGCGGCCGAGCCCGGATTCGACCAGCACACGCCGGAACTCGGCGACATCCAGGTCCTGCTCTCGGCCGTAGAGGATACGGGGTGTCTCGCTCATGGCCGGGAGACTGCACCATCCCGGGCGGATTCGGAACGGGCTAAGGAGCCACGCCGGCCGCCCGCGTGTTGATCGGGAGAGCAACCGGTCGGGGAGAGCCGGCATGGGCTTTGCCATCCATCCGTTGACGCCGGATCTGTGGCCGGCGCTGGAGGACCTGTTCGGGCCGGCCGGCGCGGTCAATGGCTGCTGGTGCATGCATGGCCGCATCGGCGCCGCCTATCGCCGCCGGTCGCGCTGCGAGAACAGGGCCGATTTCCGCGCGGTGGTGGAGCAGGGGCCGCCGCCCGGGCTGCTGGCCTTCTCCGGCGATCTCGCGGTCGGCTGGTGCCAGGTGACGCCGCGTGCGGCGCTGCCGGAGCTGGACCGCAACTGGCGGCTGCAGCCGGTCGACGATCTGCCGGTCTGGTCGCTGTCCTGCTTCTACATCCGCAAAGGCTGGCGGCGGCGCGGCGTCAGCGCGGCGCTGATCGAGGCGGCGCTGCGGGCGGCGAAGCGGGCCGGGGCGCCGGCGCTGGAGGCCTATCCTTTCGACGCCGAAGTCTCACCCAGCGCGTCGGGCTCCGGCTACGCCTCGACCTTCGCCCGGCTCGGCTTCCGGGAAGTGGCACGCCGCATTCCCGCCCGGCCGATCCTGCGGCACGACCTGGCGGGAATTGAGGGTTGAGCGATCCTCAGCCGCGCAGCAGCCCGAGGCGGTAGGCGATGGCCACGGCCTCGCTGCGGCTGGCCGCGCCGAGCTTCCGCCTGGCAGCCGCGACATGCATGTTGACTGTGTCGACCGACAGGCCGAGGCGGCGGGCGGTCTCCTTGCTGCCATGGCCTCGCGCGGCGCAGGCCAGGCAGTCGAGCTGGCGGGGACTCAGCACCTTCTCGACCGGCCCCGCCGCGCGGACGGCGCCGAGCCGTCGCTCGATCTCCAGCCCGCGGCTGAGATGCGGGCCGACATGCTGCAGCACGGCCAGCTCCGGCGCATCCCAGCGTTCGCGGTTCCGCGGTCGCCAGAGCGTCAGATGGGCGCTGGGGCCTCGCTCGCCGCCATCGGCCCAGGCCATCCAGTCGTGAAGGCCCTGCGGCCGGAGATAGTCGTTGTAGTATTCGGTACGGGTAAACTCCGCGTCGGGGGTCTCCTGGCCGGAGAGGAGGCCGGTTGGCCGCCGCAGCGACAGCATCCTCGGCGTCGCCGGCACCAGGCGATGATAGTAAGCGTTGTACAGCGCGACGCAGGCCGGATCGACATTGTGGCGGATGGCGACATCCCGCTTCAGCGGCGACGGCGACCGGTGCAGTGTGCCGATGTGGCCGCCGAGCAGCCGTGTCAGCCGTTCGACCACGACCGACCAGTCGTCATCGCCGAGCGCCGAATCGTAAATCTGGCCGATCACGCCGGTGATGATGGTCTGGTCGGGTGCAACCCAGTGGCGGTTCATGCCGGCCTGCATCGGGCGAGGGGGAACAGCGGGTCATTGTCCCGCCGTCGGCCGGCCCTCTCAATCCCCTAAAACTGGTAGGGGACGGGGCCGGCCGGTCCGGATCCTCGCCGCCGCAGCCTCAGGCGGTCAGTACGTGCCGGGGAAGGCGCCGCCGTCGATCAGGAGGTTCTGGCCGGTGATGTAGCCGGCATGGACGCTGCACAGGAAGGCGCAGGCGGCGCCGAACTCGTCGGGCTGACCGAAGCGGCGGGCCGGGATCGCGGCGCGGCGCCGGTCGGCGACGGCTTCGGCGTCCTCGCCCGAGCGCTGGGCCGCCGCGTTGATGCCGCCGCGCAGCCGGTCGGTGTCGAAGGACCCCGGCAGCAGGCCGTTGATGGTGACGCCCTTGCCCGCCATCTGCCGGGCGACGCCGGCGATGAAGCCGGTCAGGCCGGAGCGGGCGCCGTTCGACAGGCCCAGCTCCGCGATCGGCGCCTTCACCGAGCTGGAGGTGATGTTGACGATGCGGCCGAAGCCGCGCGCCGCCATGCCGTCGACCACCGCCCTGGTCAGGAAGATCGGGGTCAGCATGTTGGCGTCGATCGCCTTGATCCAGGCGTCTCGGTCCCAGTCGCGGAAATCGCCGGGCGGCGGGCCGCCAGCATTATTCACCAGGATGTCCGGCTCTGGGCAGGCGGCCAGGGCGGCCTCGCGGCCGGCCTCGGTGGCGATGTCACCGGCGACCGTCGTGACCCTGGCGCCGGTGATGCGGCGGATCTCCTCGGCCGTCGCTTCCAGCGCCTCGGCACCGCGGGCGGTGATGGTCACCTCGACGCCTTCGCGCGCCAGCGCCAGGGCGCAGCCCTTGCCCAGGCCCTTGCTGGCGGCGCACACCAGGGCCTTGCGGCCGGTCAGTCCCAGATCCATGTCGGTCTCCCTCCCGCCGCGGCGGCGGGTCGTGCTTCGTGCGGGGAGGGCAGGGTGCGACGTCCGGCGGCGGATGTCATCCCAGGGATGCTGCGCCGGGACGATCAGAGGATGCCGAGGGCGATGGCGGTGGCGACGGCCTCGGTGCGGTTGGAAGCCTGCAGCTTGCGCATCGCCGAACCGATGTATTCGTTGACCGTATGGGCCGACAGCGCCAGCTGACGGGCGATGCTCTTGCTCGACTCGCCCTGGGCGATTCGCGTCAGGCAGTCACGCTCGCGCCCGCTGAGCTCGGGCCTCGCCCGCGGCAAGGGGACGGATTTGCGCCGCTCCGCCGCGGCCGCGAGCCGGCCTTCGATCTGCACCGCCCGGTCGAGATGCGGGGTCACGGCCCGCAGCAGGCGCAGGTCGTCGCCGGTGTAGAGCGGCCGCTGGCGGGGGCGGTAGATCGCCAGGCAGACCGGCTGCCCCGCGGCATCCACCGTGTACCAGGACAGGCAGAACCAGAGATGGTTCTGGCGGTAGAGGTCGTTGTAGATCTCGGTCCGCCCCAGGGCCGGCTCCGGCACCAGGGCGCAGTCATCGACGGCGGTGCCGGGCGGCAGCTCGAACAGCTTCGGCCAGACCGGGTCGATGGTGTGGTAGTAGGCGTCGTAGGCCTGATGGGCGGCGAGGTCGAGATTGACCGTCACCGCCGTCTCCGCCGGCCGCGCGAGCCAACGCATCACGGCGGAGGTGCCCCCGACGGCCCGCGTCATCGCCTCGACCAGCTTGGTCCAGTCCTCGTCCCCGACGGCGGCATCGTAGGTCCGCCCGATCAGGTCGCCGAGGGTGCGTTCGTCCGGCATGGCCGCTGTGAAAGTTGTCCTGCCCCGGAATAAGATCGTTCCAGAAACGAAACAAGCCCTGGATTGTTCCGTCGGCTCTGGCGGGGGAGAGACTACCAGCGGAAAGATGGCAGCAGGATGTCCGGGGTGCAGCCGACAGTGGCGAATTCCCGCGTGATCTCGTCGTCGCCCATGCCGGCATGGATTCCTGTGCGCACCAGCGCGGCGGCGGCGCCGAAGCCGCGGGCGCCGGCGACGTCATGCTCGACGCTGTCGCCGACGCATAGCACCTGCTCCGGCCGCTCGACCCCGGCGGTGGCGGCGGCGTGGCGGTACATCAGCGGATGCGGCTTGCCCACCCAGGTGACCGTGCCGCCGAGCCCTTCATACATCTCGGCGATGCGGCCGGCGCCGAAGGCGGGGCCCAGCGGGGTCAGCATGATCTTGTCGGGGTTGGTGCACAGCGCCGGAACGCCGCGTGCCGCCGCCGAGGCCAGCAGGTCGCGGTAGCTCTCCAGCGGGATCAGGTGCCCGCGGCTGCCGGCGATCAGCACCAGATCGGCGGCGTCGCCGGTCTCGGCCTCGGCGAAGCCCAGCGTCTCGGCGAAGCCGCGGTCCTCGCCGCTGGAGATGACGAGACAGCGGGCACCGCTGCCGGGCGAGACGGGCAGGGCGCCGCTCTGCAGCAGGGCCAGGGCGACATCGCCCGAGGTGACGAAATGGTCGTAGCTGTCGCGGGCAAAGCCCAGCGTCTCCATCCGCCGGGCGTTGTAGGCGGCGGAGCGGCCGGAGTTGGACAGCAGCACGATGTGCCGGCCGGCATCCTTCAGCCGGCGCAGCGCCTCGATCGCGCCGGGATAGGGGTGGCGGCCGTCATGCAGCACGCCGTACTGGTCGACGAAGAAGGTGCCGAAGCGGTCGACGAGGTCGCCGATCCCGTCCACCTGCTCAATCTCCGGCATCACGATCCTCCGAGTCCCGCCAGGGCCAGCCGGGCTGTACCCTCTGCCGCGTCCTCGGACAAGGCCGGGAGGAAGGGCACGCCCAGCTGCCGGCGGCGGATCTCGGTCCAGCCGGCGTTGGCGGCGCCGCCGCCGACGCTGCGCAGCGAGGTCACGGCCGGCGCGCCGAGCTCCACCAGCAGGCGGTAGGCGCGGCCCTCGATCCCGGCGATGCCCTCCAGCACGCCCTGGAAGAACACGGCCTCGTCCTTCGGCCGCGGCTCCAGCACCGGCGCCAGATCGGGGTCGGACACCGGGAAACGCTCGCCCGGGCGGGGCAGGGGGTAGTAGGACAGGCCGGTCGGCCGGTCCGGCCGCAGCGCCGCGGTCAGATCCCGCAGCCGGTCGCGGCCGAACAGCTGGGCGATCACCGCCCCGCCGCTGTTCGACGCGCCGCCGACCAGCCAGCGGTCGCCCATGCGGTGGCTGTAGACGCCGTGCCGCGGAGAATCGACCGGACGGTCGGACAGCAATTTGATGACGAGGGTCGACCCTAGCGCCGTGACCGCATCGCCCACCGCATCCGCCCCGGTGGCGAGGAAGGAGGCGCAGCCGTCGGTGGTGCCGGCGACCACCAGCGCGCCGGCGGGCAGGCCGAGAGTGACGGCGGCCGCATCGACCTCGCCAGTCGGCGTTCCCGGCGCCACCGCCTTCGGCAGGGCGGCGGGATCGATACCGAGCCCAAAGATCCAGTCCGGCCAGCGCCGGGCCGCCGGGTCGTAGCCGGTCTTCAGCGCATTGTTCTCGTCGGTAACGTCGAAGCGGCCGGACAGGCGGCCGGCGATCCAGTCGGCCTGGTGCAGCACCCGC
>NZ_JANX01000172.1 GCF_000767795.1 Inquilinus limosus MP06
GGGACCAGCCCTCACCCGGTCGTCCTGCGGACGCCCGACCTCTCCCGCCAGGCGGGAGAGGCAATTTGAAAACGACTGACATCTGGCAGTGCCTCGGCCCGATCAGCCGCGACTGCCGCCGGCGCGGCGGAGGACGATCTTCTCCGCTTCCTCAGCCGCCTGCAGCTCGCCGCGCCAGCGGGGCAGGGCGTGTGGGTGGGCCTGCTGCAGCCAGGCGATCATCTTCTCCCGCACCTCGCAGCGCAGGTCGAAGGTGCGGCCGGAGCTGCGGGCGCTGACCAGCATACGGATCTCCATCACCTGCTCGCGGAAATCGGTGACCTGCAGCACCGCGACCTGGCCGTCCCACAGCGACGACGCCTTGGCGATCTCGTCCAGCCTGCGCCGCATCTCCGCCACCGGCGCGGTGTGGTCGACATAGAGGAAGACGCTGCCGATCAGGGCGGAGCCCTCGCGCGTCCAGTTCTGGAACGGCTTCTCGATGAAGTAGCTCAGCGGCAGCACCATCCGGCGCCAGTCCCACAGCCGGACCACGACATAGGTCGAGGTGATCTCCTCGATATTGCCCCATTCATTCTCGACCAGGACGGCGTCGTCGATCCGGATCGGCTGGGTCACCGCCAGCTGGATGCCGGCGATCATGTTCTTCAGCATCGGCTGCAGCGCCAGGCCGATGACCAGCCCCGCGGCGCCGGCGGAGGCCAGGAGGCTGATGCCGTATTGGCGCACCCCCTCGAAGGTCATCAGCGCGGCGGAGAGGGTGATCACCACGATCAGCGTCGCCACCACCCGGCGCAGGATCCGGGTCTGGGTGACGTGCTTGCGCGCCAGCAGGTTGTCCTCGGCGTCCAGCGTGAAGCGGCGCAGATAGACGGTCATCCAGATGTGCAGCGCGGTCAGCGCCACCCAGCCCAGCAGGGCGATGAAGGCCAGCAGCAGGACGTGATGCACGATGCCGGTCTCGGCATCGGTCAGCGGCGCGACATTGGCGGCGGTCGAGATCGCCACGATCATCGCGGCCAGCCGCGTCGGCCCCTCGGTGCGCGACACCAGGGAACGCCAGAACAGGTCCTTCAGGTCCTTGCCGGCGACGATGCGGGTCGCGGCGCGGAACAGGACCTTGTGGACGGCCCTGGCGACCACCACGGCCAGAACCAGCAGGCCGAGGCTGATCGCCCAGGGCGGCATCCAGGGCAGCTTGGCCTGGAACCAGTCCAGCCAACGTTCGACGGCATCGATCATTCGGCGGTTCCCGCGGTGTCCCTCTGCTTGGCAATGCGAGGGACCGCGATGGGTTCCGTCCTAGGCGCGTGGTGTCGCGCCGGACATCGCCTCCAGCACGCCCGGCGCATCGGTGGTGATCTGGTCGGCGCGCAGCGCCACCAGCCGGGCCAGCGCGGCCGCGGCGCCCGGATGGTCCGGGTTCAGGGTCCAGGCGTCGACGGTCCGGCCGGCGGCGTGGCAGGCGGCGATCAGGTCGACGCCCAGCGTGTCGGCGCGCAACACGATCGGATACGACAGGTAGATCATCGCCGCCTCCGGCGCTCGGTCCAGCGCCGTGGCGATGAAGCGCCCGGCATCCGCCGCGCTATGCAGCGTCGCCAGCGTGCCGTCGTCGCAGGGGTCGAAACCCAGGCGCAGCCCCGGCATCGCCGCGCCCAGGCGGCGCACCGCCGCCCAGTCGCCGCCGCTGAGAATGAAGCGGCCCGCCACCGGCGCCAGCGCCGACCGGAAAGCGTCGACGTTGCGATCGTCCAGCGCCGCATCCGTTTCCTTGAGGTCGAGCTGGACCAGCGTGGCCGTGTCGGCTCCGGTCGCGGCCAGCTCGGCGAGGTCCTCGAGCAGCAGCAGCCGCTCCCCGGTCGGCGTGCCGTCCTTGCCGCGCATGTGCAGGGCGCGCAGATCGGCGAATGTGGCCGCTGCGACCGGGCCGCGGCCGGTGGTCTCGCGGTCCAGCGTGTCGTCATGCAGGCAGGCGAAGCCGCCATCGGCGCGGCGGCGCAGATCCACCTCCATCGACGCGCCCAGCGCCATGCCCTCGCGCAGCCGGGCCGGGGTGAAGGGGATGTCCTCCGGCCGGCGCTGCAGCCGGTGCCATTTCAGCCGGGTGCGGTGGCCGTCGGCGATGATCTCGATGCCGTCAGGCATGGGCTTGCTCCTGTTGGGTGATGGCTTGTCGCCTTAGAGGCGGGCCGTGACGGGGTGATGACGGCCCGGCCCGGTGATGCGCTATACCATGCGAATTTCGCGGCCCTGAGACCCCACGATGCGCAGACTTCCCGCCCTGACCGCCATGAGGATCTTCGAGGTGGTCGGCCAGACCGGCAGCTTCACCCGGGCGGCGGAGCGGCTGAACCTGACGCAGAGCGCGGTCAGCCGGCAGGTGAAGCATCTGGAGGAGCAGCTGGGCGCGGCCCTCCTGGTCCGCCGCCACCACCGGCTGGAGCTGACCGCCGCCGGCGTGCAGCTGTTCGAGGCGCTGCAGCACGCCTTCCACGAGGTCGAGCTGGCGGTGCGCGGCATCGAGGAGAAGGGCAACCGCAACCGGCTGCGGGTCAACGTGCCGCCCACCTTCGCCCGGCGCTGGCTGATGCCGCGGCTGCCCGGCCTGCGCCGGGCCCATCCCGAGCTCGACGTCAGCCTCGGCACCAAGCTGGCGGACAGCCTGGCCGAGCGCGGCCTGCTGGACTGCGCCATCCGCTTCGGCGACGGCGAATGGCCGATGCTGCGGGCGACCCGGCTGATGACCGAGCGGCACATCGCCGTCTGCGCCCCGGCGCTGCTGCAGGGCGTCGACCGCGACCGGCCGGTCGACCTACAGCGCTTCACCTTCCTGCACGTCCTGGCGTCGGACGACCGGCGCTACCTGACCTGGCGGCACTGGCTCAGCGCCGCCGGGCTGGATGAGGTCGACACCCGCGGCGGGCTGGAGTTCGACCTGCTGGACCTCGCCATCGAGGCGGCCTGCGACGGGCTCGGCGTCTCGGTGGTCGACCGCTTCATGGTCGAGCGCGAACTGGCGGCGGGCCGCCTGGTCCAGCTGCTCGACGTCGAGGTCGAGGGCCATGAATCCTACTGGCTGGTGACCCGGGCGGAGCAGGAGGACAGCACCAATGTCGCCCTGTTCCGCGCCTGGCTGGCAGGGGAGATCGCGGGGGCCGGGCCGTAGCATTCCCTTTCGGAATGCTTTGCCCGAGAACAAGTCGTTTGCGCCGGTTCGGGCGCCGCGGTTCACTCCCGGTCACGACAGCGGCGCCGTCGGCCTTGGGAGGACCGGCGATCCAAGCGCCCCTCTCCCTGGCCCATCGCTCCGGATGCGCCGCGCCGAGGATCTCGGCCGCCGGCTGCGCCCGGCCGCGCCCACGGAATTTCGTGCCCATGACGCAGCACCAGAATTTCATCGCCGGCCGCTTCGCGGCGCCGTCCTCCGACGCGGTGATCGAGGTGCGCAACCCGGCCACAGGCCGTGTCTTCACCATCG
This sequence comes from Inquilinus limosus MP06, assembly GCF_000767795.1. GTDB lineage: Bacteria > Pseudomonadota > Alphaproteobacteria > DSM-16000 > Inquilinaceae > Inquilinus > Inquilinus limosus_E. The sequence goes on from NZ_JANX01000172.1 coordinate 3,482, forward strand.
TTCCGGCAGCGACGGAGGCCGAGGCGGTGGCAGCGGTGCGCACCGCCGCCGAGGCGCAGAAAGCCTGGGGGGCGCTGCCGTCGATCCAGCGCGGCGACGCGCTGCGCCGGCTGGCCGCGGCGATCGAGGGGCGGGCGGGCGCGATCGGTGCCGCCCTGGCCCAGGAATCCGGCAAGAGCCTGGCCGACGCCACGGCCGAGGCGGTCTACGCAGCCGAGCTGATGCGCTACCACGCCGAATGGGCCCGGCGCATCGAGGGCGAGGTGATCCCGAGCGACACGCCGGACGAGACGCTGCTGCTGAAGCGCGAGCCGATCGGCGTCGTCGCCTGCCTGATCCCGTTCAACTATCCGGTCTACACCCTGGTGCGGAAGATCGCGCCGGCCCTGATCGCCGGCAACGCCGTGGTGGTCCGGCCCAGCAACAGCACCCCGATTTCGGCCCTCGTCCTCGCCGCGGCGGTGGCGGAAGCGGAACTGCCGCCTGGTCTGGTCAGCATCCTGGCGATGACGCATGAGACGGCGCGGGCGCTGTGCACCCAGCCGGCGGTGGGCATGATCACCCTGACCGGCAGCGTCGGCGCCGGCCGCGTCGTGCTGGACTACTGCAAGGACAACATCGCCCGGCCGTCGCTGGAGCTGGGCGGCAAGACCCCGGTGATCGTCGAGCCGGATGCCGACCTGGACGAGGTCGCCGCCCGCATCGTCGCGGCCAAGACCACGCATTGCGGCCAGGTCTGCACCGCGGCCGAGCGGCTCTACGCCCATGAGAGCATCCACGACGCGCTGCTGGGCCGGCTGCGCGACGCCTTCCGCGCCCGCGGCTTCGGCGACCGCGCGGCCGATCCGGACCGGATGGGCCCGCTGGCGACGGCCGCCGCCCGGGCGCATGTCCATGGCATGGTCGAGCGCGCCGTGGCCGAGGGCGCGGTGCTTGAGGCCGGCGGCGTGCTGCCGGAGGGCGAGGGCTTCTTCTACCCGCCGACCCTCCTGTCCGGCTGCCGGCAGGAGATGGAGATCATCCGCGAGGAGGTGTTCGGCCCGGTGCTGGCGATGATGCCGTATCGCGATGCCGCCGAGGCGCTGGCCTTGGCCAACGACCACCAGTTCGGCCTGACCTCGGTGCTGTTCACCGAGGACTACCGCACCGTGATGCGCTTCGCCGACGCCATCGAGGCGGGCGAGCTCTACGTCAACCGCTTCCCGGCCGACCCCTATCAGGGCTTCCACGCCGGCTGGAAGCGCTCCGGCCTCGGCGGCGACGACGGCAAGCACGGCATGCTCGAATTCACCCAGACCAGGCTCGTCGTGCTGAAGCACTGACGGCCGCGATCCAGAACCAGCACAAGAAACTTCGGGAGGAGCCGTTCGTGGCATCCATCGTCCAACCCGGGCCGGGCCTGTCCGCGGCCGCAGCCCTGCCCGGCGCGCGGTCGCGCTACCTGCAGCTGGCCCTCATCGTGCTGGCGGCCGGCGCCATCTATCCGATCCTCTACCTGCGGCAGGTCTACCAGACCACCATGCTGGAGGTGCTGGGCATCAACAACACCGAGCTCGGGGTGCTGTACTCGATCCTCGGCACCAGCTTCCTGGTCAGCTACCTGCCCAGCGGCTGGCTGGCCGACCGGATCCAGCCGCGCCTGCTGATCATCTTCTCGCTGCTCGGCACCGGGCTGCTGGGCCTGTGGTACGCGGCGCTGCCGGGCTTCACCGCGCTGCTGGTGATCTATTGCGGCTTCGGCATCACCACGGGTCTCACCTTCTGGGCTGCGACGCTGAAGCAGGTGAAGCTGATCGCCGGCCACAGCGAGCAGGGGCGGTTCTTCGGCGTGCTCGACGGCGGCCGCGGCCTGGTCGAGGCGGTGCTGGCCAGCCTGGCCATCGCGCTGTTCGTCTATGCCACCGAGACGCGCGGCGCCGGCCTGGCCGCCGGGTTCCGCGACGTGGTGCTGATGTACGCCGTGGCCTGCATCGCCGTCGGCGTCGGCTATGCCGTCGCGTCCCGCGGCTCGGCCCGCGGCGAACGGGAGATCCGGATGAAGCGCGACACCGTCGCCGATCTCAAGGCGCTGCTGCGCATCCCCGAGGTCTGGCTGGTCGCCGCGATCATCTTCTGCGGCTATCACGTCTTCCTCGCCACCTACAGCTTCTCCGGCTACCTGCAGGAGGGCGGCTTCGGCCTGTCCGCCGCGGCCGCCGGCTTCATCGTCACGGTCAAGCTGTGGCTGCGCCCGGTGGGCGGCATCGGTGGCGGCTTCCTGGGCGACCGCTACTCCAACACCCGGGTGCTGTTCTGGTCCCTGGTCCTGGCGGCGGCCAGCCTGGTCGGCATGATCGCGCTGCCCGGCATCGGCTCCTCGCCGATCCTGATCGGCCTGCTGCTGCTGGCCGGGCTGCTGACCTACGCCATCCGCGGCCTGTACTGGGCGATCCTCGACGAATGCGGCGTGCCGCCGGAGATCACGGGCCTCGCCATCGGCATCATCTCGCTCGTCGGCTACGCGCCGGACACGTATCTTCCCATCGTCAACGGCATCATCGTCGACCGCTACCCGGGCATCGCCGGTTACCAGATCTATTTCGGCTACGTCGCCGTGATCTGCGTCCTGGGCGCCCTGGCCACGGCGGGCCTGATGATCCGGCTCAAGCGAAAGGCCGCCGCATGAAGATCGCATCGCTCCAGACCCATGTCGTCGCCGTCCCGCCGCCGCATGTCGGGGGCATGTACTGGATCTTCGTGCAGCTGAAGACCGATGACGGGATCGAGGGCGTCGGCGAGATCTACTCGACCGCCTTCCACCCCCAGGCGATGGTGCCGTTGATCGCGGACGTGTTCCAGCGCCACCTGGAAGGCCACGACCCGCATCGGATCGAGCGGTTCTGGCGGTCGGCCTATTCCAGCGGCTTCACCCAGCGCCCCGACCCGACGATGATGGGCATCGTCTCCGGCCTCGAGATGGCCTGCTGGGACATCATCGGCAAGGCCGCCGGCCGGCCGGTCTACGACCTGCTGGGCGGGCTGGTGCATGAGAAGCTGCGCGCCTACACCTATCTCTACCCGAAGAACGCGGCCGGGGAGTTCGACTTCAACGACCCCGACCTGGCCGCCGAATGCGCGGTCGAGATGGTCCGGATGGGCTTCACCGGGGTGAAGTTCGACCCGGCCGGCCCCTACACCGCCTATTCCGGGCACCAGATCTCGCTCGGCGTGATGGACCGCTGCGAGACCTTCTGCCGCAAGGTGCGCGAGGCGGTGGGCAGCAGCGCCGACCTGCTGTTCGGCACGCATGGCCAGATGGTGCCGTCCTCCGCCATCCGCCTGGCCAAGCGGCTGGAGACATACGACCCGCTGTGGTTCGAGGAGCCGGTGCCGCCGGGGCAGGAAGCGGCGATGGCCGAGGTGGCGCGCGCGACCTCGATCCCGATCTCGACCGGCGAGCGGCTGTGCACCAAATACGAGTTCCAGCGGGTGCTGGAGCTCGGCGCCGCCTCGATCCTGCAGCCGGATATCGGCCGGGTCGGCGGCATCCTGGAGACCAAGAAGATCGCCAGCATGGCCGAGGCGCATTACGCCCAGCTGGCGCCGCATGTCTATTGCGGCCCGGTCGTCGCCGCCGCCAGCATCCAGGTCGGCGCCGCCTCGCCGAACTTCCTGATCCAGGAATCGATCCTCGACTACGGCGGCTTCCATGGCGAGATCCTGAAGAAGCCGCTCACCTTCGACGACGGCTACCTGATCCCGTCGCGCGAGCCGGGGCTGGGGGTGGAGCTGAATCTGGACGTGGTGGCCAAGCACACGCCCTACACCGGGGACCGGCTGCACCTGCAGATGGCGCCCGAGCCCGCCGACGTGAAGCAGTTCGCCCCGGCGCGGGGTTGAGCGGCGCCTCATGACCCATGACTATGTCATCGTCGGCGCCGGTTCGGCCGGCTGCATCCTGGCGGCGCGGCTGAGCGAGAGCGGCAGGCACAGCGTGCTGCTGCTCGAGGCCGGCGGCCGCGACGATTCCTTCTGGTTCCGCATCCCGGTCGGCTATGCCCGCAGCTACTACAACCCGCGGGTCAACTGGATGTACTGGTCGGAACCGGAGGCGGCGCTGGGCGGCCGCCGCATCTACGTCCCGCGCGGCAAGGTGCAGGGCGGCTCCGGCTCGATCAACGCCATGGTGTTCGTGCGCGGCGCCGCGGCCGATTTCGACGACTGGGCGGCGGCCGGCAACCCCGGCTGGACCTATGACGACGTGCTGCCGGCCTTCCGCAGGCTGGAGACGCATGCCGACGGCGCGTCGCAATGGCATGGCGGCGACGGGCCGATCCATGTCACGCCGATGCGCGGCGCCACCCATGCGGTGACCGACGCCTATCTCGCCGCCTGCCGCGAACTGCAACTGCCGGCCAATGGCGACTTCAACGGCGCGTCGATCGAGGGCGCCGGCGTCTACGACGTCAACACCCATGACGGGCGGCGGTCGTCGTCGAGCGCCGAGTATCTTCGCCCGGCGCTGGGCCGCCGCAACCTGACGGTCGAGCGCGAGGTCCAGGCCCTGCGCGTGGTGCTGGACGGCACCGGCCGCGCCACCGGCGTCGAGATCCGGCAGGGATCGGAGACCCGGATCGTCAGCGCGAAGCGCGAGGTGATCCTGGCCGCCGGCGCGGTCGACACGCCGAAGCTGCTGCAGCTGTCCGGCATCGGCGACGGGGGCCGGCTGACGGAAGCGGGCGTCGCGGTGGCGCACCACTTGCCGGCGGTCGGCCGCAACCTGCAGGACCATCTCTGCGCTAGCTTCTACTACCGCTCGCGCGTGCCGACGCTGAACGGCCTGTTCGGCAGCCCCTGGGGCCAAGCCAGGCTGGGGCTGCAATACCTGCTGACCCGCAAGGGCCCCTTCGCCATGAGCGTCAACCAGGCCGGCGGCTTCTTCCGCGGCGCGCCGGACGAGCCCCGGCCGAACATCCAGATGTATTTCAACCCGCTGTCCTACCGCATCCCCGACAGTCCGAAGGCCGGGCTGAAGCCGGAGCCCTATCCGGGGTTCCTGCTGGCCTTCAACTCCTGCCGCCCGACCAGCCGTGGCGAGATCGCCATCGCCTCGCCCGACCCTTCGGCGGCGGCGAAGATCCGGCCGAACTACCTGTCGACCGACCGCGACATCGCGGAGGTGCTGCAGGGCAGCCGGCTGGCCCGCAGGATCATGGCGGCGCCGAGCCTGGCCGCGATCACGGCGGAGGAGATGCCGCCCTCCGCCGGGGCCGAGAGCGACGCGGCGCTGCTGGACTGGTTCCGGGCCAATAGCGGCTCGATCTACCATCTGTGCGGCAGCTGCGCGATGGGGCCGGATGCGGCGACCTCGGTGGTCGACGCCCGGCTGCGGGTGCACGGGCTGCAGGGCCTGCGCGTGGTCGACGCCTCGATCTTCCCCAACGTCACCGCCGGCAACATCAACGCCCCGACCATGATGGTGGCGGAGAAGGGGGCGGAGATGATCCTGGCGGATGCGGGGTAGGGATCGGGGGCGCGGGCGTCTCCTCCAGCCGTCATTGCGAGCGCAGCGAAGCAATCCAGGCCGTTTGACGTGGCCCGTGGATTGCTTCGTCGGCTTCGCCTCCTCGCAATGACGTCGAGGGACGATAGGGAAGTCACACGATCGGCAGCCCGACATAGTTCTCGGCCAGCACGGTCTGGGCGGCGCGGGAGCCGCGGATGTAGTCCAGCTCGGCGCGCTGCAGCCGGCGCTCCAGCGGACCGGTGTCGGGGAAGCGGTGGGTCAGGCCGGTGAACCACCAGGAGAAGCGCTCGGCCTTCCACACCCGGGCCAGCGCGCGGGCCGAGTAGCCGTCGATGCCGGCGGCCGAGTGGTCGGCGTAGAGCTCGCTGAAGGCCTCGGTCAGCATGACCACGTCGGACACCGCCAGGTTCAGCCCCTTGGCCCCGGTCGGCGGCACGATATGGGCGGCGTCGCCGGCCAGGAACAGCCGGCCGTGGCGCATCGGCTCGGACACGAAGCTGCGCAGCGGCGCGATGCTCTTCTCGAAGGACGGGCCGTGCACCACCGCCGCCTGCGGGCCCAGGCGCAGGCAAAGCTCGTCCCAGAAGCGCCCGTCCGGCCAGTCCTCGACCCGGTCGTCCAGCGGGCATTGCACGTAATAGCGGCTGCGATGGGCCGACCGCATGCTGGCCAAAGCGAAGCCGCGCTCGTGATTGGCATAGATCAGCTCGTGATGGGCCGGCGGCACCTCGGCCAGCACCCCCAGCCAGCCGAAGGGATAGACCCGCTCGAACTCCCGCCGCACGCCGTCGGGGATGCAGCCGCGGCTGACGCCGTGGAAGCCGTCGCAGCCGGCGATGAAGTCGCAGTCCAGGCGCTGTTCGGCGCCGTCCTGCCGCCACGTGACGAAGGGGTGACTGGTGTCGATCCCGTGCAGCGCCACATCTGCGGCCTCGAACACCACTGTCAGGCCGCGCTCTCCGGCGCCGTCAAACAGGTCACGCATCACCTCCTGCTGGCCGTAGACGGTGATGCAGGACCCGGTCAGCGCCTGCATGTCGATGCGGAACAGCTCGCCGTCGACCGCCAAGTTGGTGCCGGCATGGGGCAGGCCCTCGCGATGCAGGCGGTCGGCGAGGCCGAGCCGGTCCAGCAGGTCGACCGTGCCCTGCTCCAGCACCCCGGCGCGGACCCGGCCCTCGACATAGAAGCGGCTGCGGCGCTCCACCACCACGGCGTTGATGCCGGCGCGGTGCAGCAGATGGGCCAGCACCATCCCCGCCGGTCCGGCGCCGATGATCGCGATCTGGGTGCGCATGGGGGCCTCGCCTGTCGTTCCGGGAAGGCTAAGCGCGGCGGCGCGGAAAGCCATGGACGCGGCCGCGGAAAACTTGGACATTTCTTCCCGGGCCGGCCGGGCGAGGCCGGCGCTCACAGGGCCATGCCGCCGTGCAGACACCAGCGATTCCCAGCTTCTTCCTCTATGGCGAGGCGCCGCGGACGGTCGACGACCGGTTCCTGCATCTGGAGGCGTTGGAGGATCGCAGCCGGCCCAGCGACTGGACCATCCGCGCCCATTCCCATGCCAATCTGAACCATGTCTTCCACTTCACCCGCGGCGGCGGCGTGGTGCGGGCCGAGGGCCGGTCGATCCGGCTGCCGGCGCCCTGCCTGCTGCTGGTGCCGGCCGGGCTGGTGCACGGCTTCGACTTCGAGCCGGAGACGGTCGGCTCGGTCCTCACCGTGTCCGACGCCTATCTGCGCGAGCTGGTGCGGCGCGAGCCGGAGTTCCGGCCGCTCTTCGATGCGCTGGCGGTGATCCCGGCCGCGGACCAGGGCTTCCTGCGCGCCAGCCTGGGCCGGCTGTCGCGCGAGCT
>NZ_JANX01000173.1 GCF_000767795.1 Inquilinus limosus MP06
CAAGGGGAGGGGGGACTTGTTTGTAGTGTCCGCTCTGCGCTCTGCGGCCATTCGAAACCCGCTCATCACCAGCCTGTGATTGAATGCCGGGAGGCGCCCCCCGGCGCCTCCCGGCGTCCCCTCCATCCCGCGGTCAGGAGCCGGACCCGCCGCACTTGCCGGTCTTGACGTTGAAGTTCCCGCAGGCCAGCGGCTTGCGCCAATCGGCGATCAGGTCCTTCGAGCCCTCGAGATAGTCGGACCACTCGTCGCCCACGACCTCGGGCGTCTCCGACACCGTCTGGATCTGGCCGTCGGCCTGGATCTCGCCGATCAGCACCGGCTTGGTGATGTGGTGGTTCGGCATCATCGTGGCGTAGCCGCCCGTCAGGTTCGGCACGGTGACGCCGACCATCGCGTCGATCACCTTGTCCGGATCGGTGGTGCCCGCCTTCTCCACCGCCTTCACCCACATGTTGAAGCCGATGTAATGCGCCTCCATCGGGTCATTGGTGGTGCGCTTGTCGTTCTTGATGAAGGCGTGCCACTTGGCGATGAAGTCCTTGTTCTCCGGCGTGTCCACGCTTTCGAAATAGTTCCAGGCGGCCAGGTGGCCGACCAGCGGCGCGGTGTCGATGCCGGCCAGTTCCTCCTCGCCGACCGAGAAGGCGACGACCGGGATGTCGGTCGCCTTGACGCCCTGGTTCGCCAGCTCCTTGTAGAACGGCACGTTGGCGTCGCCGTTGATGGTCGAGACCACGGCGGTCTTCTTGCCGGCCGACCCGAAGCTCTTGATCTTGCCGACCTCGGTCTGCCAGTCGGAGAAGCCGAACGGCGTGTAGTTGACGGTGATGTCCTCGGGCGCCACGCCCTTGGCCTTGAGATAGGCCTCGAGGATCTTGTTGGTGGTGCGCGGATAGACGTAGTCGGTGCCTTCCAGCACCCAGCGCTGCACCCCCTCCTCGTTCATCAGGTAGTCGACCGCCGGGATCGCCTGCTGGTTCGGCGCGGCGCCGGTGTAGAAGATGTTGCGCGAGCTTTCCTCGCCCTCGTACTGCACCGGGTAGAACAGGATGCCGTCCAGCTCCTCGAACACCGGCAGCACCGACTTGCGCGACACCGAGGTCCAGCAGCCGAAGGTGGCCGCGACCTTGTCGACCGAAATCAGCTGCCGCGCCTTCTCGGCGAAGAGCGGCCAGTCCGACGCCGGGTCGACCACCACCGCCTCCAGCTTCTTGCCGAGCAGTCCGCCCTTCTTGTTCTGCTCGTCGATCAGCATCAGCATGACGTCCTTCAGCGTGGTCTCGCTGATCGCCATGGTGCCGGACAGGGAATGCAGGATGCCGACCTTGATGGTGTCCTCGGCCCGGGCGGCGGTCGACACCGCCAGCCCCATGGACACCGCCAGCGCGGCGCCGATCACCCAATGCTTCTGCGACACTGCCATCGTGAACCCCCGGATCGCGCTTGATTGCGTTCGCCTTGCGATCCGCAAAGACGCAAGTTCCAGGCCAGTCGTGGAGTTCCGCCAAAGATCTCTGCTCAAGCAGTCGGCAGCCTTTGCGCTTGCCTATTTTCCAGGCATCGCCTCCTGACGCGACAGGCTCGATCCGTCACTCTTCGCCCTCGCCACGACGTCCGCCCCGGCAGCTTCATCCGGTCGACCGGAACGAGGACATTCAGCGCGAGGCGGCGATGACGGGGGCCGAGCGATATGATCACGAATTGAGCAAATCCACCCTTCGCCCTCACCCGCCGAACAGTACCGGCAGCTGCGGATCGTTAGAATCTAAAATTTTTCCAAAACTTTCATCTTTGTTTCTCAAACTTTATCTCATTCAATAGTAATTGCAATCCGCGCCCGACCTGAGAATTATGTCCTGCGCAGACATCGAGACACCAGAATTGATCTTTTAGCCAACTCATAAATAGATATGTATTTTGTAATGACCAAATATCATCAAAAGAAATGCATTCTGAGCAAACGAATAATTCCAATAATGACGCTGACAACAATAATGATTTTTTGCAGCATTCTTGATTAGTAAAATCCAAACCTCAGCAGCCAACAGAGATCTTCGATTTCGTAATCCGGATCCATACGGATCCGCGCGATCGGTTTCAGCCACTGAATTTCAGGGAGATCAATATGGACAAATCGAATTTCCATTTGTCCCGCCGCGACGTCCTTATGGCAGCCGCGGCGGCCGCCGGCGCGGCGGCCGTGCCGCTCAGTCCGGCGCGGGCCGCGGCGAAATACACCCGTCCCAATGTCACCAGCGCCGCCGGCCAGAAGATGCTGGCGGTCTATGCCAAGGGCGTGCAGGCGATGCTGGAGCTGCCGGCCGACCATCCGCACAACTGGTTCCGCAACGCCTTCGTCCACATGATGGACTGCCCGCACGGCAACTGGTGGTTCTATGTCTGGCATCGCGGCTATATCGGCTATTTCGAGCAGACCATCCGCACCGTGACCGGTGAGGACAGCTTCGTCCTGCCCTATTGGGACTGGACCCAGCTGCCGCAGATCCCGGACGGGATGTTCGACGATTATCTGACGCCGACGAGCGATCCCTTCCTGCCCTATACCGGCAGCGTGGCGGCGTTCACCAACTACATGAAGGAGCCCCTGACCAGGTACTGGGACGCCTTCTCGGAGGCCCAGCGCGCGCAGCAGGCCAAGCGGGGCTACAACAGCATCGATGATCTCTGGCAGAGCATCCTCGGCTATGCCATGTGCGATGGCGATCTGGTGCCGATCTCCCAGAACCAGGCGTTCGTGATCACCGGCGGCGCGCGCTACCTGACGCGCGACAACCCCAAGCTGAACGACAAGACCGCCGCCAATGTCAAAATAGAGAAGATCCGCGGAGGGCTGTCGCCCAAGGGTTTCAACGTCACCGAACAGGACGGCAGCACCGATCCGATCAACAGCTTCACCAGCTCGCAGACGCCGTCGCACCACGTCGCGCCGCCCAACTCGACCGTCTTCTCCACGCTCGAGGGCTTTCCACACAACAAGGTGCACAACTTCATCGGCGGGTACGGCTCCCTCCCGGATACGGCTCTGCAGCCGGGCCCCTTCGGCAACATGACCAACAACCTGTCGCCGATCGACCCGATCTTCTTCCTGCATCACGCCAACATGGACCGGCTGTGGGATGTCTGGACCCGCAAGCAGCTGAAGATGGGCCTGTCCCCCAAGCCGTCCGATGCGGACAGCAAGGCCTATTTCAGCGAGCCCTTCCTGTTCTTCATCGACGGCAAGGGCAACCCCGTCCCCGACGGCAAGGCCGCGGATTATTTCGACACGACCGTGTTCGACTACGACTACGAGCCGGGCTCGGGCGAAGAGGTCATCCCGAAGACCACCGTGGTGTCGAACGCCGAAGACCTGCCGCTGATCCGCAGCGCCGTGGCCGCCGATGTCGCGACGCTCACCGTGCCGCGGGCGGCGGTGCAGAGCCACCTCGCTGCGGCGGGCGAGGCGCGGCCGCTGGTCGCTGCGGTCACGATGAGCCGGCCGATGGAGCTGGCGGGGCCGCGCGAGTTCGACGTGCTCGTCAACGCGCCCGAAGGCGTCACCTCGGTCTCGGCCGACAGCCCCTATTATGCCGGCACCTTCGCCCTGTTCGGCGCGCCGATGCCGGGCATGCATTCGCATGGGGACCTGACCTTCTCGGTGCCGCTGCCCCAGACGCTGCATGCCTTCACGTCCCTGGCCGCGGGGGCGAACGCGACGCTGAAGATCCGGGTGGTGCCGTCGAATGGACTGGACAAGAAAGCCATCGCGCTCAAGGCCGTCTCGCTGGCGACCCCGTCGTAGGGTGACGCTGCGCCTCGCCGCCGCGGTGCTCGGATGGCTCGCCATCCCGGCCCTCGGCGGCGGGAGCGCGGCGGGGCAGGACCGGACGCTGGTCCTGCCCCGCCCGCTCCAGCCGGGCGAGATCGCCTGGCTCGTGGTGGAGGTCGGCCCGATCGGACGCCGCGAGGTCACCGTCTCGACGGCGGCGGGCGAGATCATCGGCGTGATCTCGCCCTTCGGCCCCCGCGCCGGGCTGCAGGCCGGGGTCTATCCGCTGCCCCTGCCGCCGGAGGCGATCCAGGACGGCCGGGTCGTCGTGCGGCTGACCATCACCCGGGACAGGGGCCCTCCGCGCGACCCGACCGCCGAAGAGGTTCCGCGCGTCACGGTGCGCATCGGCCCCTGAACGGTCGGCCTTACGGACGGATTTTCAATCCCGATAGTCGAATTCTTTTGGAGATGGATATGGCAGTCGAACCCAAAGTCCCCATCGTACCCCTGCTGCTCGCCGGCCTGGCCTTGGCCGCTGTCGACGCGGCCCCGGCCGCGGCGCAGCAGACCGCGGAGCGCCTGGTCAGCAACCCCCGCATCCTGGGCCAGGGGACCGCGCCGCGGAGCCTGTCGGTGCGGACCCTCCAGCCGCTGCCGCATGAGCGGGTGCTGGACCTCAACATCGAATACACCGACGGGCAGATCTACAACCCGACGACGGGCCTCTACGACAAGGTGCGCCTGCGCAGCTACAACGGCACGGATGTCGATCCGTCGACCCCCTATGTCTCGCCGACGATCGAGGCCGTCCCGGGCGACACGATCCGCGTGAATCTGCACAACATGTTGCCGGCGGATCCGACCTGCGCGAGCGACGGCCACATGGACGGGCCGCATTGCTTCAACGGCACGAACCTCCACACCCACGGGCTGTGGGTGAACCCGGCGGGCAACGGCGACAATGTGCTGCTGTCGATCAATCCCGGCGTCACGTTCCAGTACGAATACAACATCCCGGGCGACCATCCGGCGGGGACGTTCTGGTATCACACCCATCGCCACGGCTCGACCGCGCTGCAGGTCTCGAGCGGCATGGCCGGGGCCCTGATCATCCGCGGCAGCCGGCTGCCGACGCCGACGGCGCAGGGCGATCTCGACACGCTGCTCAAGGACCTGCCGGAACGGGTGCTGGTGTTCCAGCAGATCCAGTATGCCTGCCGGTATCCCCGGGCGAACGGCGTGCTGGGACCGATCAAGCAGACCGACAAGGGCGCGTATATCTGCGACCCAGGCGATGTCGGCGGCATCGAAGGCTACGATCAGTTCGGCCCGGGGACCTGGCCCGCGTCAGGACGATACACCTCGATCAACGGCGTCGTTCTCCCGACCTTCCAGACCAAGCAGGGCCAGGTCGAGCGCTGGCGGATGATCCATGCCGGCGTGCGCGACACGATCAGCCTCAGGATCGTGAAGATGAAGCCCTCCGCCAAGCTGGCCGCCACCTTCAGCCAGGCGGAGGCCCGGGCCTTCATCCAGGAATCCTGCAGCGACTCCGGCGTCTCCTATTTCCGGGTCGCCGCCGACGGGCTGACCATGGCCCAGGCACAGGGCTCGAACCTCTCGGTCTTCCAGCCCGGCTATCGCTGGGATGCCCTGACGGTGTTCCCGGAGGCGGGCCGCTATTGCCTGGTCGACGCCTCCTCCCCCGCGGCGGGATCGGTCAACGGCGACGCCCCCAACCCGTCGCTCCTCGGTTTCGTGGATGTCGAGCCGGGCACGGCGGTGCCGGACCTCACCGCCTATGTCAGGGACGCCCTGGTGGCGGAGGCCGATGCCGCGATGCCCGACGACGTCAAGTCCGCGGTCATCGCCGATCTGCGGGACGGCCTCAAGCTGTCCAAGTTCGTGCCGCATCCGGACATCGCGGAAAGCGAGGTGACGGGCCACCAGGAGCTGACCTTCTTCATCGACACCAGCACCGACGACACCAAGTTCGAGGTCAGCAACACCCTGAGCGAGGCCGACGCCCATCCCTATGACCCGAGCCGGCTGGACCGGCAGCTGTCGCTGGGCGGGGTGGATGAGTGGACGCTGCAATCGCATTTCGTCAGTCATCCGTTCCACATCCATGTCAATCCGTTCCAGGTCGTCTCGATCATCGATCCGGCCGGCAACGATGTCAGCCTCCCGGGAGCGATCGACAACGACGGCGGCCAGCCGGGCGTCGCCGATCCCCAATATCCGGGCCTGAAGGGCGTCTGGAAGGACACGCTGTGGATCAAGAGCCTGCTGCCCGACGACCCGACGGGCCTCTACACGATCACGATCCGGACCCGCTACCAGCGCTATATCGGCGAGTTCGTGCTCCACTGCCACATCCTGGACCATGAGGATGGCGGCATGATGCAGAACGTGGCGATCGCGCTCCCGGACGGGGATGTCTCGGCCCCTAAGGCCGACGCGCCGCCGCTGCAGCTGCAGCAGATGCACACGCACAAGCCCTGACCGCCGCGCTCCGGGTCCCTTCGGGGGCCCGGAGCCACGGGTGCCGGTCAGCCCCGGCTGTGGCCGGCCAGGCGCGGCAGCAGGCGGGCCCAGCCGACCAGCCCGTCGCGGAACCGCTCCAGCCGGAAGAACTCGTTCGGCGAGTGATAGTCCTCGTCGGCGGTCGAGAAGCTGAAGAACACCGTCTCGATCCCCAGGATCTCCCGGAACACGCCGCCGATCGGGATGGTCGCGCCCATCGCCACCCGCAGCGGCGGCTGGCCGAACAGCTCGCCCAGCACGCCCTCGGTCAGCGCCAGCACCGGCTGGTCGGCCGGCAGGGCGAAGGCCGGCGACCCTGCCCCCTGGCGGCGGATCTCCAGCTGATAGCCGGCCGGGGCGTGCTGCCTGAAATGCGCCTCGATCGCGTCGAAGACCCTGTCCGGATCCTGGCCGGCGACCAGGCGGCAGGTGATCTTGGCGCCGGCCCTGGCCGGGATCACCGTCTTGGTGCCTGGTCCGCCATAGCCGCCGGTGATGCCGTTCAGCTCCAGCGTCGGCTTCAGCCACTGCCGCACCAGCAGTTCCTCGGCCGTGGGCATTGGCTGCGGTGCCGGCGCGCCGATCATCGCGAAATAGCCCTGCGGGTCGAAGCCGGAGGCCCGGATGGCCTCGATCAGCTTCGGGTCGGGCGGGGTGATGCCGTCATGGAAGCCCGCGACCGCGACCTCCCCGGCGTCGTCATGCAGCGTCGCCAGCAGCCGGGCCAGGGCCGGCAGCGGGTTGGGGGCGCTTCCGCCGTGCCGGCCGGAATGCAGGTCCTTGCCGGCGCCGTGCAGCTCCAGCTCCAGCGCCAGCATGCCGCGGCTGGCGACGGTCACGGTCGGCAGGTCGGGCCGCCACATCGCGCCGTCGGCCGACAGCACCACATCGGCGGCCAGGCGCTTCGCCTCCGCCGCGACCAGCGCTTCGAGATGGGCGCTGCCGCATTCCTCCTCGCCCTCGTAGAGGAACTTCAGGTTCACCGGCAGCCCGCCCTCCCGCTGCAGGAAGGCCTCGGCCACCAGGATCGGGATCAGCGACGGCCCCTTGTCGTCCGAGGCGCCGCGGGCATAGAGGCGGCCGTCGCGGATCTCGGGGGCGAAGGGCGGCGAGGACCACAGCTCGACCGGGTCGGGCGGCTGCACGTCGTAATGGCCGTAGACCAGCACGGTCGGCGCGCCCGGCGCATGGCACCATTCCGCCGTCACCGCCGGATGCCCCTCGGTCGGCAGGATCTCGACCCGCTCCAGCCCGGCACGGGCCATGCGGTCGGCGACGAAGCGGGCGGCGCGCTGCATCTCCGGCGCATAGGCGGGGTCGGTGCTGACGCTCGGGATCGAGCAGTACTGCTTCAGCTCCTCGACATGCTGCTCGAACCGGTCCAGCAGCTGGGTTTCGACCGTGCTCATCGTCTCCGTTCCCGCTCAGCCCCGGCCGGCATCCGGCCGGCCGACTCGCGGCGCAGCACAGCACGGGAGAACGGGGGCCGTCGATGCCCGGGGCCGTCGGCACGGGATTGTCGTGGCTTCGAAGCAAAGGAGCCCGGCCCGAAGCGTGGTGGGGGAGGCCTCGGGCCGGGCCGGGCGCCGTGATCGACGAAAGGCACCTGAGGCGCAGATTGAACCGAAGGGTGCTGTCCATCCAGGGTTGCCACCCCCCCTATTTCACGGCCGCCCGCGGCGGAACCGGTCCGTCACCGCCATCGTTCCCTCGGCAGGACAGGATGGAGGTGCGCATGACGACGCCCCGCAAGCCCGGCGACGCGCCGGAGCCGGACGACAAGGTGCCCGGACGCAAGACAGCCGGCCGCAAGGTCGACGAGGCCTCGGACCAGAGCATGGATGCCAGCGACCCGCCCTCCTTCAACCCCGGCACCGCCGGCGCCGGCGAGGACCGCCGGTCGGCCCCGGCCAAGCCGAAGGAGCGGAGCTGAGCCGTCATCCGCGGCGCCTTGCCGATCCGTAAGTGGACAGGCCGCGCCGGTCATGGCCGGATGACGACCGGCGCCGCCCGTCAGCAGCAGGCGCCGCGCCCGGCCCGGCCCCTCCCCCCAAGCCTACGGCCCGGGCCGGGCGCACCGTCCTTGGTCAGCGTTCAGGCCGCAACCGCCAGCTGCGCAGCTCGAACGGCTCCAGGTCATGCGTCCGCTCGCGCGGCGCCGGTTCCTCCAGCAGCGACACCGCCTCGCCCAGCCGCCAGCCTTCCGGCATGGTGATCGACAGCGTCCCGCGGGCGCCGGCCGGCTCGTAGAGGCGCAGCACCAGCCCGCCCCCCTCCTCCGCCGGCTTCAGCGCCGCCAGCGCGGCCTTGATGCCGGAGACCATCAGCGGCGTATGCAGCCCGGCCGCAAGGTTTCGCGCCGGCAGCGCCAGCAGCGGCTGGTTCAGGTCCTCCGCTGCCTCGCGCACCCCGCCCTCATGCCAGTCGCCCGCATGCGGCAGGATCGCATAGGTGAAGTCCTGCACGCCTTCATCGGCCAGCGGGTCGGGGTAGATCGGCGCCCGCACCAGGCTGAGGCCCAGCACGTTGCCAAGCGCGCTGTGGCCGTATTTCCCGTCATTCAGCAGGGCGACGCCGAAGCCCGGTTCCGACAGGTCGGCGAAGCGGTGGCCCGGCACCTCGAACTTGGCCTGGTCCCAGGAGGTGTTGCGGTGGGTCGGCCGCCGCACCACGCCGAAGGCGCATTCGAAGCTCGCCGTCTCGGCCCGCACCGCCACCGGCACCAGCGCCCGCAGCAGCACCCGCCGGTCGTGCCAGTCGAGCCGGGTGTGGATGTCGAGCCGCGGCGCGTTCGCCCACAGCGTCAGGGTCTGGGTGATGGTGGAATCGCGCCAGCGCCGGACCAGCCGCAGCGCCGCCCGGTCCGGCCCGTCCTCGACCAGCTCCGTGTCCTCCAGCCCGGTCAGCTCGAAGCCCTGGCGGTCGCAATCGGCCTCGACATCCCAGGCGTCCCAGCTGCGCGGCTTGTCGGCCGGATACAGCCACAGCTGGTTGCCACGTCCGGCCAGCGCGTCACGGCCGGTCGGCTTGTGCAGCAGCCGGGCGATGGTGCCGTCGGCGCCGATCTCGACCTGCAGGAAGCGGTTCTCCAGCCGGCTGCCGGTGGTCGACCAGGAGGCCGACAGCCCCGGCGCCGGCTGCAGCGCCGCGCGGTCGAGCACGACGACGCCGAGCGGCGGTACCGTCAGGTCCGGCGCGACCGCCTCCCCCTCCAGCTCCAGCCGCAGCGGGCGCGGCGACAGGTCGGGGTTCACCACCACCAGCGCGTCGGCCGTGCCGCCGTTCGGCAGGGAAGCGGCGATCGCGGCCATCGCCTCGGCCTGACGGTCGAGGCCGGCGTCGCGCGCCGCCGTCAGCTCGCGCTCCGCATCCTCATAGACCTCGCGGATGCTGGAGCCGGGCAGGATATCGTGGAACTGGTTCTTCAGGAGGCCGCGCCAGGCCGGCTCCAGGCTGGCGAAGGCAGGGCCGCCGAGCAGCGTCGCCAGGCTGCCCGCCACTTCGGCCGCCAGCAGCGCCCGTTCCGCCTGGCGGTTCAGCCGCTTGGTGCGGCCCTGGCTGGTCAGGGTGCCGCGGTGCAGCTCGAGATAGATCTCGCCGAGCCACACCGGCAGCTCGTCAACCGCTGCCCGCTCGCGGATGCGGCCGAAGAACTCCTCGACCCGCGCCGGCCGCAGCTCGGGCAGCGCCGGGAAGTCGGCCAGCTGGGCCTGGCGTTCCAGCATCTCCGGCGTCACCCCGCCGCCGCCGTCGCCGAAGCCGACCGCCAGCAGGCTCTCGTCATGCATGGTCTTGCCGCGGAAGTTGCGCCAGGTCGGCAGCACGCAATCGGCCCGGATGGTGCCGTTGTAGCCCTCGATCGGGTTGTCGAAGGTGTGGGCCAGAACCCGGCTGCCGTCGAGCCCCTCCCACTGGAACAGGTCGTGCGGGAAGCGGTTGGTCTCCGACCAGTTCACCTTGATGGTGAAGAAGCTGTCCATGCCGCCCTGGCGCAGGATCTGCGGCAGGGCCGGGGAGAAGCCGAAGCAGTCCGGCAGCCAACACACGCTGTGACGGCGTCCGAAGGTCCGCTCGAAATAGCGCTGGCCGTACAGGGCCTGGCGCACCAGGCTCTCGCCGGTCGGCATGTTGGTGTCGGGCTCGACCCACAGCCCGCCGATCGCCTCCCACCGGCCCTCTTCCGCCCGCGCGCGGATCGCGGCGAAGAGATCCGGGTCGTCGGCCTCGACCTGGGCGTAATAGGCTGCGGTCGACTGGTTGAAGACGAAGCCGGGGAACCGCTCGATCAGCCGCAGCGCGGTGTGGAAGGTGCGGCGCGCCTTGCGCCTTGTCTCGGCATAGGGCCACAGCCAGGCCAGGTCGATATGGGCGTGGCCGGTGATCGCCAGCCGCCCCTGCGGCGGGAAGCGTTCCTTCAGCCTCCGCAGCGCCGCCGCCAGCCCGTTATGCGCCGCGACGGTCGCCGCCCGCTCGGCCTCGCCCAGCG
>NZ_JANX01000174.1 GCF_000767795.1 Inquilinus limosus MP06
CGCATCAGGCGGAGCGGGGGAAGCGGTCGGGCGGGGCGGTCGCCAAGCCCGGCGCGGCCGCGTAAAGTGATATGTTGCTATGCACAAATTCGATATTGCGCTGCACAAGAAAGCGCGCATCCTATCGATGTGAGATCGCCGTTCCAGCGGTCCCTCCATCAACGACAATCTCGGAAACGTCTCCCGGAAGCAGCGTTCCTTCACGCCGTCGCGGCAGGGCCGCGGCGGATGTTGCAACGCAATAACCTGCACCAGCAGGAAGCGGAAACACGGGACACACGATCATGGGATACCAGCTTCTCGCCACTCTCATCCGCGGCTTCTTCAAGCTCCGCGGCGGCATCGACCGCAGCCTGACCTATCACGAGCTGATGGAGCTGACCGACCGGCAGCTCGAGGATATCGGCTTGACCCGCAACCTGATCGAGACGGTGCTGGTGCAGGGCGACGAGGATGTCGCCGCCATGCTGCCGGAAGGCGCGGTGCGCGCCTCGCTGCAGCGCGCCGCCAACACCAACCGGCTCGCCGGCGCGGCCTGACAAGGCTCCGCCGCCTCAACCCAGGATCAGCGTCGGCCAGCCGCGGATCGGGATCTTGTCCTGCAGCGTCAACCGCTGCAGCCGGTGCGCCGCCTGGACCTGCGGCGCCTGGCGCTCCAGCAGCCCGGCCAGGATCGCCACGCCGCCCGGCGCTAAATGCCGACGCAGGTCGTCGGCCATGGCCATCAGCGGCCGGGCCAGGATGTTGGCGATGATCAGGTCGTAGGGCCCGTGCTCCGCCACCACCCGGCTGGCATAGCCGTTCGAGACCACGGCGGTGATCCGGTCCGACAGCCGATTGATCCGGGCGTTGATGCGGGTGACGCGGATCGATTCCGGGTCGATATCGGCGGCCAGCACCGGGGCGTGGAACAGCCGCGCCGCGGCGAAGGACAGGATGCCGGTGCCGCAGCCCATGTCGAGGATGTTGCGGAAGCGGCGGCGGCGCGACAGCCGGTCCAGCGCCCGCAGGCAACCCTCGGTGGTCGGGTGCTCGCCGCTGCCGAAGGCGGTGGCGGCGTCGATGCACAGCGGGATGGTGCCGGGCGGCGGCGCATCCTCGATATGCGAGCCATGGATGAAGAAGCGGCCGATGCGCAGCGGCGGGAAGGCCTGGTAGGTCGCGGCCAGCCAGTCGGTCGGCGGTACCTTCTCCACCACCGGCGCCGGCAGGGCGACGCCCAGCATGCTTTCGACCAGGGCCAGCCGCGCGGCCAGCACCGTCTCGTCCGGCGGGGCGCGGTCGATCCCCTCGATCACCCAGTCGCCGCCCTCCTCGATCTCGAAGGCGGCGACCGAGGCGAAGATGTCGTCGAAGGCGGTCTGCACCTCGTCGCCGATCTCGGGGCTGACGACGATGCTGGTGCGCCAGGCGGCGGCGGCTTCGGAAGGGACGGTGCGGCTCATCGGGGTCCGGAGGGCAGGGTCTGTGCTCGGCCGCACAGTATCGGGCCGGCCGCCGGATTGCATCCGCGTTGTCGCTCCCGTCCGTTCTTGCGAATTGGGGTGCATTTTGCACAACTTATAGGTGTTGACGGCGATAGGCCCGCGAGCGGTCATGGATGCGACCGGCCCGCCTCGCCGCGCAGGCGCAGGACCGGCCTGCCAAGATCCGCGCGGAATGGAGGCATCATGACACCGGAGCAGATCAGGCAGGGGGCCACCGGCCAGGCCGGCACCTCGCCCACGCCCTTCGCCATCAGCTATCTGCAGCTGTGCCAGATCTCGTATTTCTCGACCGACCAGATCGCCGAGGCGGTGCCCGGGGTGCCGCCGCCGGGGGCGAACGCGCCGGATTCCTCGATCGGCAGCTGGAGCGTCGTCTGGGGCCCGGCCAAGGACTGGGACGACAGCAACCTCGCCTACGCCGCCGCCTACACCGACGCGGCGTCGAACCTGCCGGTGCTGCTGGTGGTCTGCCTGCGCGGCACCGATGTCCATGTCGACGATCCTTGGGGCATCCTCAAGCAGCTGTTCGAGGATCTGCGGGTGCCCGACCAGGTGGCGCTGCCCTGGGAGCCCTCCACCGAGACGGCTCGGATCGCCAAAGGCACCCTCTCGGCGCTCGAGGTCATCCAGAAGCTCAGCTCGAACGGCCAGACGCTGTCGGACTTCGTGCCCGGCTATCTGAACGCCAACCAGCAGCCGGTGCTGGTGGTCACCGGCCATAGCCTGGGCGGGGCGCTGACCACCGTCGTGGCGCCCTGGCTGCAGAGCCTCGGCACCATCACCACCCAGATCGTCCCCGCCACCTTCGCCGCGCCGACCGCCGGCAATGCCGATTTCGCCGCGCTGTTCGCCCAGGACTTCACCTATTCGATGCGCTGCTGGAACGACTACGACATCGTTCCGAACGCGTGGTGGAACCTGCCGGGCATCGCCACGATCTACCAACCCTGCAACTTGGCGCCGCCCGGCTATGTCACCGACGGGCTGACGCATTTCGAGAACGAGCTGAAGGGCGTCAGCTACGCCCAGCCGGCGGCGGACACCCAGCTCTCCGGATCCTGCAGCAGCCTGGCCAAGACCTGGATCGACCAGGCCGGCGTGCAGCACAGCACCCACACCTACATGGCCCCGCTGGGCGGCACCAACATCATGCCGCCGGGCGGAACGGGGGTGCCGCCGATCGTGGATTACAAGCCGGGCTGATCTGATCCATCAGAGCGGTAAGGCGTTTCCAGCGCCATCCCTCGCCGTCATTGCGAGAAGGCGAAGCCGACGAAGCAATCCAGGGGCCGGTGCGCACCGGCTCCTGGATTGCTTCGCTGCGCTCGCAATGACGGTGTTGGAATTCTGAAAGGGTCTCGGCTGCGGGAAAGGCAGGGCGAAGCTCAGGACTCTCCGGCGGCCACCGTCACAGTCGCCGGCGTGCCCTGATCCTCGGCATCGCTTGGCCCGAACGCCTCGCTGAAGAAGGCGATCAGCCGCTCGTACAGCCCCCGGCAATTGCCCGGCTTGACGATGCCGTGGCCCTCGTCCGGGAACAGCAGCGTCTCGTAGGGGATGCCGCGGGCGTCCAGCTCCGCCCGCATGATCTCGACATGCTCCGGCGTCACGTTCGGGTCGGTCAGGCCCTGCACGATCAGCAGGCGCCCCTCGATCCGGTCGACGAAATGGATCGGCGACCGCTCGCGGTACTTCTCCGGCAGCTCGTCCGGCGTGCCGCCCATCATCGCCTCGGAATAGGGGCGCAGGTCGGGCCGGGTGGTCCAGTAGTCGGTGACCAGGTCGGTCATGCCGCAGATCGGCGCCGAGGCCACGATCACCTCGCGCGGGACATGGGTGATCGCCCACCAGGCGGAATAGCCGCCATAGGACAGGCCGGTGATGCCAACCCGGCCCGGCCGGGCCAGCCCGGCATTCATCAACGCCAGGATGCCGGTGCGGATGTCCTCCTGCTCGCGCCCGCCCCAGCCGTCGTCCTTGATCGCCTCCTGGAAGGCCAGGCCGAGGCCGGTGCTGCCGCGGTAGTTCGGCTGCAGCACGTTGAAGCCGGCTCGGGCCAGCGCCTGCGGCACCGGGTCGAAGCGGCCGTCGTAATGCGCGGTCGGCCCGCCATGGACATGGATCACGGCGCCGCGCGCCTCGCCCCTGGCGCGGTACAGCCAGCCCTGGACGCGCAGCCCGTCGACCGAATGCCACCAGAAGGGCTCGGCCGGGCTCAGCTCCGCCGGGCCGGGCAGGGTGCCGTCGGGCAGCGGCGTCAGCTGATGCGCGGTCAGCTGGTCCGGCGCCTCGGCCGCCAGGGTGACGATGTCGGTCGGCGCGGTGGCCCGGCCGCGCTCCAGCACCCAGCGGCCGTCGGGCAGCGGCGCGACCGGACGCAGGATGTCGCCGCCGCGGAACACCGGAGCATAGGCGCCGGTGGAGACCATCAGGAACCCGGCCTCGTCCCGCGCGGCGCCGGATTCCAGCACCACCAGCAGATCCTGGCCGCCATCGGCTTGGCGCGGCCAGCGCACATGCTCGACCGGGATCGCCGGGGTGTCGACCAGCCAGCGCAACTGGTCGAAGGCGAGGTCGATCAGCCCCAGCCGCTTGTGGGTCGGCCCCTCGGCGACGAAGGCCACGCGCGATCCGTCCGGCGACCACACGCCCTCGGCCTTGGCCGGGCCGCCGGGGTTGTACAGCTCGCGGTCCGCGCCGGTCTCCAGGTCGTGGACCCACAGCGCCCGGCCGCTGGGGTGATGGTCGTTGCGCAGATACAGGATGCGGTGCCCGGTCGGGTCCAGCTTCGGTGTCAGCTTGCAGGAGCGTCGCGGCGAGGCCAGAACGCGCTGCGCCCCGGTGGCCATGTCGTGCTCATAGAGATGCAGGATGTCGCCGCCGGCCCCGGTGGCCGGGTCGCGGCTGGCCGCATAGATCAGCCGGCATCCGTCCGGATGCTGCTGGGCGCCGTAGACGTAATAGCCCGGCCGGTCCGGCAGCAGCGTCTCCGCCGGCCGGGCAGGGTCCAGCCAGACCCGCTGCAGCCCGACCTGCTCCTCGCCGTCGCGGCGGCGGGCGACGATCAGCGACAGGCTGTCCGGAGCCCAGCTGAAGCTCTCGCAGTCCCAGCCGGACCAGGGCTCGAGCAGCAGGCGCGGCGGCGCGTCGCCCGCGGTCGGGGCGATCCAGGGGCCGTTGCCCTCTTCCTTGCTGTTCCACAGCCAGGCCACCCAGCGCCCGTCCGGCGACACGGCCGGGAACAGCAGCCGCGGCGCGGCGATCAGGCGGTCGAGGAAGCCGGGATCGATGCTCATGACGGAAATCTTACCCCAGCACCGCTTCGGTGTGACCCACCCCCGGCGCATGGGCCAGCTCCTCGACCCGGTGGCACGCCGCACGGTGGCCGGGGTCGAAATCGCGCAGCACCGGTGCGGCCCGGGCGCACAGCTCGGCCGCATGCGGGCAGCGGGTGCGGAAGGCACAGCCGGAGGGCGGGTCGATCGGCGACGGCGTGTCGCCCTGCAGCACCACCCGCCGGCGCTGCCGCGCCCGCACCGGGTCCGGCACCGGCACGGCGGAGAGCAGGGCCTGGGCATAGGGGTGCAGCGGCCGGGCGAAGAAGGCGTCGCGGCCGGCGATCTCCGCCTCCCGCCCAAGATACAGGACCATCACCCGGTCGCTGATGTGCCGCACCACGCTCATATTGTGCGAGATGAAGATCAGCGCCATGCCCATCTCCCGCCGCAGCCGCATCAGCAGGTTGACGATCTGGGCCTGGATCGAGACGTCCAGCGCCGACACCGGCTCGTCGCAGACGATCAGCTTCGGCCGCAGGATGATGGCGCGGGCGATGCCGATGCGCTGGCACTGGCCGCCGGAGAATTCGTGCGGGTAGCGGTGCGCCAGGGCAGGGGACAGGCCGACCTGGCGCATCGCCTCGTTGACCCGGGAAGCGACCTCGGACCGCTTCAACTCGGGGTGGAAGGTGCGCAGCGGCCGGCCGATGATCTGGGCCACGGTCATGCGCGGATCCAGCGACGCCAGCGGGTCCTGGAAGATGATCTGCATGTCCCGCCGCCGCGGCCGCAGCGCGTCTTCCGACAGGCCGGTGACGTCGCTGCCGTTCCAGGCGACGGTGCCGGCGGTGGGCGGGATCAGCTTCAGCACCGCCCGGCCGAGGGTCGACTTGCCGCAGCCGGATTCGCCGACCACGGCCAGCACCTCGCCCGGGGCCAGGTCGAAGGACACGTCGTCCACCGCCTTCACCATCAGCGGCGGGCCGCCCAACAGCCCGGCCGAGAGCGGGAAATGGACCTTCAGGTTGCGGACCGACAGCACCGGGGTCATGGCACCAGCTCCGGCATGGCGGCGGGTTGCGGCAACGGCCGGTGGCAGGCGACGACGCGGCCATTGCCATCCCGGGCCGGCAGCAGCGGCGGCATCTGGACGGCGCAGGCCTCGATCCTGCGGTCGCAGCGCGGGGCGAAGGGGCAACCCGGCAGGTCGCCGGAGGCGGCGCGCGGCTGGCCCGGGATCACCCGCAGCTCGCCGTCGCGGCCCTCGAGGTCCGGCGTCGAATCCAGAAGGCCGCGGGTGTAGGGATGGGCCGGGTCGGCGAAGAGCGGGTCGACCGGCGCCGCCTCCATCACCTTGCCGCCGTAGAGCACCAGCACCCGGTCGCACATCTCGGCGACGACGCCGAGGTCATGCGTCACCAGGATCACCGCCGTTCCCAGCTCCCGCACCAGGCCGCGCAGCAGGTCCAGCACCTGGGCCTGGACGGTGACGTCCAGCGCCGTGGTCGGCTCGTCCGCCAGCAGGATGCGCGGATTGCACAAGAGGGCCATGGCGATCATCACCCGCTGGCGCATGCCGCCCGACAGCTCGT
Organism: Inquilinus limosus MP06; assembly: GCF_000767795.1. GTDB lineage: Bacteria > Pseudomonadota > Alphaproteobacteria > DSM-16000 > Inquilinaceae > Inquilinus > Inquilinus limosus_E. Next base: position 6,358 of record NZ_JANX01000174.1, read on the forward strand.
GCGGGTATTGTCGCATGCGCCGTGCCGCGTCCGGGATCTTCACCCGGTCCAGCATTCTGGCGGCGGTCTCCCAGGCGTCGGTCTTCTTCATCCCCTGGTGGCGGATCAGCACCTCGGTCAGCTGCGCCCCGACCCGGTGATAGGGGTTCAGCGAGGTCATCGGGTCCTGGAAGATCATGGTCATGGCCGACCCGCGCAGCCGGTCCAGCCCGCGCCGGTCAAGCGCCAGCAGGTCCTGTCCTTCGAAACGGATCCGGCCGGTGGCGGCGCCGTTTCCGGCCAGCAGGCCCATGATCGACAGCAGGATCTGGCTCTTGCCCGACCCGCTCTCGCCGACGATGCCCAGCACCTCGCCGCGGCGGACGGTGAAGTCGACGCCGTCGACCGCCACGGCCTCGCCCCGGCGCGTCCGGAAGCGGATGCCGAGGCCCTCGACGGAGAGCAGGGGATCAGCGTTCATTGGGATCGAAGGCATCGCGCAGCCCGTCGGCGACGAAGTTCATGCAGAACAGGGTCAGGGCCAGGGCCAGGCCCGGCAGGATCAGCATGTGCGGATCGGTCTCGATCTTGGCCTGGCCCTCGCTGATCAGCACGCCCCAGCTGGTCTCCGGCGCCTGCACGCCGAGACCGAGGAAGCTGAGCAGGGATTCGCTCAGGATCACGTCGGGGATCAGCAGGCTGGAATAGACGATCACCACGCCGACGCAGTTCGGCATGATGTGCTTCAGCACGATCTGCCGCTTGGTCATGCCGCCGGCCCGCGCCGCCTCGATGAATTCGCGGTTGCGCAGGGCGATGGCCTGGGCGCGGACGATGCGCGACGGCGTCAGCCACAGCGACAGCACCACGGCGATGATCACGGCGGTGCTGCCGCGGCCCAGCGCCATGCTGATCAGGATCACCTGGAAGATGTAGGGGATGCCGTACAGCACGTCGACGATGCGCATCATCACCTGGTCGATGATCCCGCCCAGGAAGCCGGCGACCGACCCCCAGGTGACGCCGATGGCGACCGCGATCAGCGTCGCCACCAGGCCGATGATCAGCGACACCTGGCCGCCGGCCATGATCCGCAGCAAGAGGTCACGGCCGAGGTCGTCGGTGCCGAAGGGATGCGCCGAGAACAGGTCCAGGGGCGCGTTCATCGCCTCGAAATTGGCGTCGTCCGGCTCGTAGCCGTACAGCAGCGGCCCGCCGAAGCAGAAGATCACGATCAGGACCAGGATGACCAGGCTGGCCACGGCGGCCCGGTTGGAGCGGAACCGGCGCAGCGCCTCGCGCAGCGGGCTGACGCCCTCGGCGCCCTGTTCCTCCGGCGCGGCGAGATCGGCGGGAACGTCGGTCATGTGCGCGACCTCGGGTCCAGCAGCATCTGCGCCACGTCGGTCACCATGTTGAACAGGATGATGCAGCTGCCGTAGACCAGCGTGACCCCCATCACCATGGTGTAGTCGCGGCTGATCGCGCTCTCGACGAAGTAGCGGCCGATGCCGGGCACGGCGAAGATGGTCTCGATCACCATCGACCCGGTGATCAGCCCGGCGGTGGCGGGGCCGAGATAGGCGATCACCGGGATCATGGCGCCGCGGATGGCGTGGTGGGTCAGGACGCGCCACTCGCCCACGCCCTTGGCCCGGGCGGTGCGGATGTAGTTGCTGCGCAGCGTCTCGATCATGGCGCCGCGGGTCAGCCGGGCGACATAGGCGATGTTCGGCAGCGCCATGGCGACGACCGGCAGCACCATCGAGCGCCAGCCATTGTCCCAGCCGGCCACCGGCACCAGGCTCAGCATCAGGGCGAAGACGATCTGCAGGATCGGCGCCATGACGAAGGTCGGCACCACGATGCCGCCCATGGCGACGGCGCTGACCAGGTTGTCCAGGATGCCGTTGCGCCGCAGCGCCGCGACCACGCCGAGCGTGACGCCGGCGATGGCGTAGAGCAGCGTGGCCCACAGCCCGATCTGCAGCGAGATCGGCAGGCCGTGGCCGATCAGCTGCGTCACCGTGTATTCGCGATAGTACATCGACTGGCCGAAATCGAGCCGCACGACATCGCCCAGGAAGCGCAGATACTGCTGCCACAGCGGCTCGTTCAGATGGTACTGCGCCTCCATCCGGGCGATCAGCGCCGGCGGCAGCTTCTTCTCGCCGTCGAACGGTCCGCCCGGCGCGAAGCGGATGACGAAGAAGGTGATCGTCGCCAGCGCGAACAGCGTCGGCACGCTGCCCAGCATGCGGCGAAGGACGGACAAGACCATCGGGTCCGGCTGCTCCCTGTCTCTGCTCCGGCGGAGGGAACCCCCTCCCCCTGCCCCTCCCGCGAGGGGAGGGCGGACGTGAATGGTTCGGCTGGGGTCGTTGACCCGAAGAGATCACAGTCGTTTCGAGTCCCCCCTCCCCTCGCGGGAGGGGGCAGGGGGAGGGGGGTGTCGATCGAAGGACTCCGGCCCTTACTTCTCGATGCTCAGGAACTTCGACATCGGATGGCCGATCGGGTTGGCGCCCCAGCCCTTGACGTAGGTCTGGACCAGCAGGTTGTCGGCCGACACCGTGATCGGGATGAAGACGTACTGGTCCAGCATCCGCTGCTCGGCCTTGCCCAGGATCCCGTAGAACTTGGTCTTGTCGGCGGCGCTGGCGTTGGCGTCGTCCATCAGCTTCTCGTACTCGTCGTCCTTCCAGTGGTAGCTCGGCGTGCCGCTGTAGCGCAGCGCGTCCAGCCAGGTCTTGGCCTGCGGATAGTCGCCGCCATAGCTGTCCATGCAGACCTGCCAGTTGCCGGTGTGCAGCTTCTCCAGCCAGGTCTTGACCTCGGTCAGGTCCAGCTTGGTGCGGACGCCGAGATTCTGCTTCCACATCGCGACGATGCCCTCGACCCGCCGCTTGCTGGCGGCGCTGGACGGGCCGATGATCTCCAGCTCCAACGGCTTGTCCGGGCCGTAGCCGGCCTCGGCCAGCAGCTTCTTGGCCTCGGCCAGGCGCTGCTCCTTGCTCAGCCCCGCCTCCTCGACCTTGCCGGGCTTGTAGGCCGGGTCCTGGTTGATCGAGAAGGTGTACATCGGCACGTTGCCGGCCTTCTCGATCTTCTCCTGCAGGAAGTCGCGGTCGATGGCATAGGCCAGCGCCTTGCGCACGCGGATGTCGGAGAGCGGGCCGGCATCGGGCTGGAAGCTGAGATACTTCATGCCCAGCGTCGGATTCTGGTGCAGCTCCTGCGGCCGCTCGGCCTTCAGCTTCTCGATCTGGTCGGACGGCACCGTCATGGTGCTGTCCAACTCGCCGGCCAGGTAGCGCTTCAGCTCGGTCGAGGCGTCTTCGGTGACGTGGTAGACGACCGTGTCGATCTTGACGTTGGCCGCGTCCCAGTAGTTTGGGTTCTTGACCAGCACCACCTTCGACTGCGGCACGTATTCCTTCAGCATGTAGGCGCCGTTGCTGACGAACAGCTCCGGCCGGGTGTAGTCCAGCTTGTTGCCGGCGGCCTTCAGGCTCGGCTCATGCACCGGCGCCGTGGTGTGGAAATCCAGGATGTAGGGCGCATCCGGCATCGGGTAGTCGAGAGTCAGCACCACCGTGCGGTCGTCCGGCGCCGCGGCGCCGAGTTGGCTCGCATCCTTCAGCTTGCCCTCGTTGAAGGCCTTGCTGTTCTTGATCGGCAGGACGGCGGTCAGGTAGTAGGCGTGCTCCGACGCCGTCTCGGGGTCGATGGCGCGGATGATGCCGCGCACGAAATCGGCCGCCACCATCGGGTCGCCGTTCGACCATTTCAGCCCAGGCCGCAGATGGAAGGTCCAGGTCAGGCCGTCGGCGCTGGTTTCCCACTTCTCCGCCGCGCCGGGCTGCGGGTTGCCCTGCGGGTCCAGGATCAGCAGCGCCTCGAACAGGTCGGCGATGATGTAGTTCTCGCGCGCGCCGTTGTTCAGCTGCGGATCCAGGGTCGACGGCGCGCTGCCGAAGCCGCGGTTCAGCACCGTCTCGGCCGCCGCCGGGCCGGCCAGCGCCCCCATGCCGGACACCGCCAGGCCGGATGCCGCCAGACACAGGGCCAGCGCCATGGCCGATTTGTTCAGAAAGCTCATGCAAACCCCCAGATTGTGATCCCCCGCGCCGAGGCGGCACCGGTCCTGCCGGGCTTCTCTTACCGTCCTGCCTCAGCGTCTTGCGGGAATGGTCCGCCCCGCCGGTCGCGATTTGGGCAGGCGGCCGTCGCTCCTGACAAGGCCCGAAAGCGACGGAGGCCTGAACTTCAGGTTATCGGGGCGGGGCCGCGGGATATCGGGCCTGGGACTGGGACGACCTGTCCGCTAGGGTTTCGCCGGACGATTCGCGAGGAGCCGGGAAGATGAAGACGCGTGCCGCAGTGGCAGTCGCCGCGGGGAAGCCTCTGGAGATTC
>NZ_JANX01000175.1 GCF_000767795.1 Inquilinus limosus MP06
GTAGTGGCGCCGGCCCGCTTCGCCGACAGCCCCTGGGTGCTGCGCGAGCGCGGCTCCGGCACCCGCCAGGTGTTCGAATCGGCGCTCGAGCGGCTCGGCGTCGACCCGGCCGCGCTGCCGGTGGCGCTGGAGCTGGCCAGCAACGAGGCGGTGCGGGCGGCGATCGAGGCCGGGGCAGGGGCCGGGGTGCTGTCCAGCCTGTCGGTCGAATCGGGGCTGCGCTTCGGCACGCTGCACCAGCTCGACCCGCCGTTCCCGGCCCGCCGCTTCCGCGTGCTGCGCCATCCGGACCACTATCGCAGCAAGGCGGTGGAGGCGTTCCTGAAGATGCTGGACCTGGACTAGGGACGGCCTGCGGATCCGGCCGCAGACCCTCCATGCCGGATCGGCATGCCGGCGGGCCGGGGCGGCATCCTACAAGCGAACCATGCCTGACCGGATTCGCGCCTACGCCTCGCCCCGCGCCGCCTTCCGCGGCGGGGCGCGGGACGTGCTGGGCGCGCCGCTGCTGGTGCTCGGCGCCTCCTATGTCGGTTTCGGCTCGCTGGTGCGGGCCAGCGGGCTCGGCCTCCCGGTCGGGCTGCTCTCGACCCTGACCGGCTGGGCCCTGCCGGGCCAGATGGTGCTGATCGAGGCCTATGCCGTCGGCGCCTCGCTGCTGGCCATGGCCGCCGCGGTGGCGCTGGTCAATGTCCGGCTGCTGCCGATGGCGCTGGTGCTGCTGCCCGGGCTGCGCGTGCCCGGGCGGCCGCGCTGGTGGGACTATGCCGCCGCCCATCTGGTCGCCATCACCGGCTGGGTGCAGGGGATGCGGGTCTGCCCGACCCTGCCGCCGGAGCAGCGGCTGCCCTATTTCGTCGGCTTCGCCGGCACCCTGTGGGCGTCCTGCGTCGGCTGGACCGCGGTCGGCTACTATCTGGTCACGGCGGTGCCGGCCTCGGTCTCGCTCGGCCTCGTCTTCCTCAACCCGCTCTACTTCATCCTGGTGCTGACCGCCGACCTCAGGAACCGGGCCCGGCTCGGCTCGATGGTGCTGGGCGGGGCGCTGGGGCCGCTGCTCTACCAGCTCGACCCGGAATGGGGGCTGCTGGCCACCGGACTGATCGCCGGCACCGCCGCCTTCCTGGCCGATCGGCTGTGGCGCCGCCGCCATGGGTGAGGCGATGCCCTGGCTGATGCTGCTGGGCGCCGCGGCCGCCACTTATCTGTGGCGGGCGCTTGGCGTCTATCTCGCCGGCCGGGTGCGCGAGGGCGGGGCGCTGCTCGACTGGGTCGGCTGCGTCGCCTACGCCATCCTGGCCGGGCTGATCGCGCGCATGATCCTGCTGCCGGCCGGGCCGCTGGCCGCGACGTCGATGGCGGAGCGGGCCGGCGCCACCGCGCTCGGCCTCGCCGTGTTCCTGCTGTTCCGCCGCAACGTACTTCTCGGCGTCAGCGCCGGGGCGGGGGCGCTGATGCTGATGGCCGGCTGGGCCTGAGCGTCAGAGGCAGTGGGCCAGCGCCTGCTGCACCGCCTTGCGGTCGGCCTCGGTCAAGGTGCTGTCCAGGCCGACGATGCCGCCCGGGGCCACGGTCGGCAGCGCGTCCATGCTCAGCGAGAAGGGCTGGCCGGCCAGGATCGCGTCCCGCTCGGCCTGGCTCAGCGCCACCGTCACCTCGGGCCCGTCCGGGCCGTCGCGGGATTCAAGGTCCGGGCCGGTGACGTCGCGCGACGCGGCCGCGGCGCCATCGCCGATCTGCAGCGTCGCCGTGTCCGGCAGCTCCGTGCCGGTGTCGAAGCCGGAATAGGCCAGATAGGCCGGGGTCTGGTCGCCGCGGCGGCAGAACAGCGTCAGCGTCTCGCCCGGATCGTTGGTCGGGGTGTGCCGGGTCATGGTCGCGACCATTCCCTGGCCTTCCGTCTGGTCCCGCCACAGCGTCCGCGTCTCCGTCCCGGCATTGGCGATCCCGAGCTGCTCCAGCATGCCCACCCAGCTCGGGTTCGGGCGCGACATCAGCTCCGCCAGATAGGATACGGCCGTCGGCTCGAGGCCCATATCGCTCAGATAGGACGCGACCTGCGGCCGCAGGCTCTCGGGCACGCCGCCGGACGCCAGCTCGCCGGCCTCCACGGTCCGGCTGCGGCCGCCGAGGAAGGCCAGGACGCAGGCGCCCTCGCAGCGGCCGGAGGCCGTGTCCTCGACCTTGGGGGAATCCGTCGGCAGGGTCGGGTCCTCATAGGGGACGGTACGGCCGACCTCGACATCGACGCAGTGCTCCCGGATCTTGCGGCCCAGCGCCATCGCCGCCGCCGGGTCGCCGCCAGGGGAATCAAAGTGGAGGGTCGGGCAGCCGTTCTCGGCGACATAAGCATCGAAGGCGGCCGGGGTGGCTGCGGTGATGGTGCCTTCCGCCGCCGTCCATTCGCAGCCGATGCAGTTGCCGCCATTGCTGGCGGACACGAAGGTCATCGGGCCGGTGGCGCGCGGCGGCGCGCCGGCCGCGATCGCCTGCCCGGCCACCAGGGCCGGCACGGCCAGCCAGAGAATTCGGGCCCAGGATCTGGTCATGCGCAGCCTCTCGCGGGGATGCCCGGCGGCCGATGGGTCGCGGGATAGGGATCGTGTCGGACGGGCGACTATCGGAAGCGTCTATGGCAGGAATGCGACCCTGCGGAGAACGCTTCGCGACATCGTCGTCAGCCCTTCGCCTGCTGCGCCGTGGTGCGGATCTGGCTCAGGCTGGCGCGCGGGGTGATCGCCTCCGGGTCCAGCTTGATCCAGATCAGGGCCGGCTTGCCGGCGGCGACCGCCCGCTCGAAGGCCGGTGCGAACTCCTCGGTCCGCTCCACCGTCTCGGCATGGGCGCCATAGGCCTGGGCCAGCCGCGCGAAATCCGGGTTCTTCAGGTCGGTGCCGCTGATCCGGGCCGGGTATTCCCGCTCCTGATGCATGCGGATGGTGCCGTACATGCCGTTGTCGATCACCAGGAACACCACGGCCGCGTCGTACTGGGCCGCGGTCGCCAGCTCCTGCCCGTTCATCAGGAAGCAGCCGTCGCCGGCGGCGGCGATCACCACCCGTTCCGGATGCCGCAGCTTGGCGGCGACGCCGGCCGGCACGCCATAGCCCATCGACCCGTTGGTCGGCGCCAGCTGGGTGCGCCAGCCGCGATAGCGGTAGAAACGGTGGAACCAGGTGGCGTAGTTGCCGGCGCCGTTGCAGATCATGCTGTCGGCCGGCAGCCGGCCGACCAGCCAGCGCACGATCTCCGACATCTGCACCGGGCCGGGCGACACCACCGGCTGCTGCCAGGCCTCGTAATCGGCGCGGGCGCCGCGCACCCAGTCCTGCCGGGCCTGGATGTCGCCGGCCGGGGCCAGGGCGGCCAGCGCCGCGGCGACGGAGGCGGAGCTGGCGTTGATCGCCAGCTCGGGCTGGTACACCCGGCCCAGCTCCTCCGCCCCGGCATGGATGTGGACCAGGCGCTGCGCCGGCACCGGCACGTTCAGCAGGGTGTATCCGCTGGTGGTCATCTCGCCCAGCCGGGCGCCCAGCACGATCAGCAGGTCGGTGGTCTTCACCCGCTCGGCCAGCTTCGGGTTCGGGCCGATGCCGACATCGCCGGCATAGTGGGTGTGGTCGTTGTCGACATAGTCCTGGCAGCGGAAGGACACGGTCAGCGGCACCTCCCACGCCTCGGCGAAGGCCTGGATGTCGGCGCGCGCCTTGGCATCCCACCCGCCGCCGCCGATCAGCAGCAGCGGCCGCTTCGCCTCGGCCAGCAGGTCGCGCAGCCGGGCCAGGGCCTCGACGCCGATGCCGGCCTCGACCGGCGTGGCCGGGCGGACATCCGGCGCGTCGGTCTCCTCGACCAGCATGTCCTCCGGCAGCGCCAGCACCACCGGGCCGGGCCGGCCGGAGGTGGCGGTGTGGAAGGCGCGGGAGACGAATTCCGGCACCCGGTCGGCGTCGTCGATCTGCGCCGCCCATTTGGTCATCGACCCGAAGACCTTGCGGACATCGACCTCCTGGAAGGCCTCGCGCTCGAACATGTCGCGGCCGACCTGGCCCATGAACACGATCACCGGCGACGAGTCCTGCTGCGCCACATGGATGCCGACCGAGGCGTTGGTGATGCCCGGGCCGCGGGTGACGAAGCAGATGCCCGGCTTGCCGGTGGCCTTGGCGTAGGCGTCGGCCATGTAGGCGGCGCCGCCTTCCTGGCGGCACACCACCAGCTTGATCTCCGGCACGTCGTGCAGCGCGTCGAGCACGGCCAGGTAGCTCTCGCCCGGGACGCAGAAGATGGTGTCGACGCCGTTCAGGCGCAGGGTGTCGACCAGGGCGCGGGCGGCGGTACGGGACATGTCGGGCGACCGTTTCTTATGGGCGTTGCCGGTTGGGTCTAGCACGCGCCTGCTCGCCGTCCAACCCGGCCGGGGCGCGGGGCAGGGCGGCCCGGCCTTGCGCCCCGGCCTTGCGGTCGCCACCGCCGCCATGCTCTAACGACGCCGTCCGCCCCGACGAGCCGTGTCCATGAGCCTCGAGACCCTCGCCGATCACGCCTTCGCTCCCGTGGCCCTCGCCCTGGAGGACGGCCGGATTCCGGGTGCGGCTTTGGGCATCGCCACCGCCGACGGCCAGCGCGCCCTGCGCTGGGGCGGCGCCGCCACCACCTTGCCGAAGCCCGAGGCGCTGCAGCGCGACACCTGGTTCGACCTCGCCAGCCTGACCAAGGTCATCGTCACGGTGACCGAAATCCTGCGGCTGGTGGAGGAGGGGGTGCTGGACCTCGACGACCCGCTGGCCAAGCATCTGCCGGACGCGGCGCCGCTGCACGGCGCCATCCCGCTGCGCCGGCTGATCGACCATTCCAGCGGCTTGCCGGCGCAGGAGCGGATCTATCTCTGGCCCGGCCCGGCCGAGCAGCGCCGCGCCGCGGTGATCCGCAAGCACTGGCCGGTGAAGGCCGAGCCGGTCTATTCCGACATCAACTACATGCTGCTCGGCTTCGTGGTCGAGCGCTGGCGCGGCGTCGCCTTCAACCAGCTGCCGGTCGGCACCGGCCTGTCCTTCGCGCCGTCGCCGGCGCAGTCCGCGGCGACCGAGGTCTGCGCCGTCCGCAACCGGCTGCTGCGCGGCGAGGTGCATGACGAGAACGCCTGGTCGCTGGGCGGCGCCGCCGGCCATGCCGGGCTGTTCGGCACCGTCCGCGGCGTGCTCGACTTCGCGCTGGAGCTGCTGCGCGGCCGGCTGCTGAGCCCGGCGGCGATGGTCGAGCTGTGCGCCCCTCAATCGACTCCCGGCCGGGCGCTGGGTTGGGAGCGGCGGCATCCCGGGTGGAAGGGCGGCAGCCTGTGCTCGCCGCGCACCATCGGTCATCTCGGCTTCACCGGCACGGGCCTGTGGATCGATCTCGACCGCGGCATCGCCTGGACGCTGCTGACCAACCGAGTGCACCCCAGCCGTGAGGTCGACACCGGCATCCAGGACCTGCGTCTGTCGGTCGGCAACCGCATCGCCGCGCGCTGGCGCGACTGGGCCTGACCGCCCGCCGTCAGGGATGGCCGGACGGTGCCCGACCAGCTGGCCTGGATCCGCGACCGCTTCGCCGGCAAGCCGGCGCCGGGCAACTGTCCGGGCTGACCTGGCCATTGGAACCATCTCTGAGTTTGCCTGGGCCCATGCCGTATGACAGGTGGAAGCCGACCTGCTTTTTCCGATAAGGAGGGGTGATCGACCCGATCCGACGGATCGATTGGAACTCCATCGGATCGGAGCCATTTTAGAAACCGTGGCAGCGGCCTGGAACGCGGGCCGGAACGCCTCCGAAAAGCAGGAGAAGGGTGATGAGCAAGGCCTCCAATACTCCGGTCGTGGACGCGCTGAAGCAGGTGCTGGCCGATACCTACGCCCTCCAGATCAAGACCCAGAACTATCACTGGAACGTGGAGGGCCCGCAGTTCCGCTCGCTGCACCTGATGTTCGAGGAGCAGTACAAGGAGCTGTTCGCGGCGGTGGACGAGGTGGCGGAGCGGATCCGCGCCCTTGGCGACTACGCGCCGGGCAGCTTCAAGGCCTTCTCCGAACTGACCAAGGTGTCGCCGCCCAAGGACGGCATCGACGGCCAGGCCATGGTCAAGGACCTGGTGAAGAGCCATGAGCTGCTGTCGGAGCAGGCCAAGACCGCCCTCGCGGTGGGCGAGAAGGCCGGCGACGATTCGACCGTCGACCTGCTGACCGACCGGATCACCTATCACGACAAGACCGCCTGGATGCTGCGCGCCACCGCGGCGTAAGCCGCCCGGCCCATCGGACTGCGGAAGGCCCGGACCGAGGTCTGGGCCTTTTCGCTGCGGCTATCCCGCCGGCCATTCCTCGCGCGCCATCTCGATAAAGGCCCGAAGGCCCTACGGCAGTTGCCGCGGGCTCGGGTCGTACAGGAAGAAGCCGGAAGTCCGGGCACCAATCCTCCAGCAGCCGCACCAACCGCCCCGCGACCCGCGCCGGGGCGGCCACCGCCTCGAACACGCAGGCGATGCCGGCGCCGTCCACCGCCGCCCGCAGCGTCAGCTCCTGGTCGCCCAGCGTCAGCGGGCCGTCGTCCTCGACCTCCAGCGCCTCGCCGTCCCTCTCGAACTTCCAGTGGCCATGGCCCTTCAGCTCATGCGGGGTGCGGGACGGCTCGCGGCCGTCAAGATAGGCCGGCGCGGCGACGGTCGCCCATGATGACAAGGAAAAAGCCCTTTCTCTTCTTCCTCCGTCCTGGGCGCCAGCGGCTTCCGCGGCGACATTCCTCCGGAAATGCTGTTTCATGCATATCCGCATACGATCGTCGGAAGGGGAGTTGATGGTCGATATCGCCAGAGAAGCCCCGGGCGCGCCGGCCGTGGAGCCGAGCCTGCACCGGGTGATGGGGCCTTGGCTGCTGCTGCTGTTCATCGTCGGCGACATCCTGGGCACCGGCATCTACGCCCTGACAGGCAAGGTGGCGCAGCAGGTGGGCGGCGTGGTCTGGCTGCCCTTCCTGGTGGCCTTCGCCGTCGCCCTGGTCACCGCCTTCAGCTATCTCGAGCTGGTGACCAAATACCCGCGCGCGGCCGGCGCGGCGCTGTACACGCACAAGGCCTTCGGCATCCATTTCATCACCTTCCTCGTCGCCTTCGCGGTGATGTGCTCGGGCATCACCTCGGCCTCCACCGCCTCACGCGCCTTTGCCGCCAACCTATCCAGCGCCTTCGATCTCGGCCTGTCCGGCGGCGGCGTCACCCTGATCGGCCTGGGCTTCATGGCGATGGTCGCGATCGTCAACTTCCGCGGTGTCGGCGAAAGTGTGAAGACCAATGTCGTGCTGACCCTGGTCGAGCTCACGGGCCTGCTGATCATCATCTGCATCGGCCTGTGGGCGATCGGCATGGGCCAGGGCGACGTCTCGCGCGTGGTCCAGTTCGGCGCCACCGACAGCGGTGTGTTCTGGTCGGTGATCGCCGCCACCACCCTGGCTTTCTTCGCCATGGTCGGCTTCGAGGATTCGGTCAACATGGCCGAGGAATGCCGCGAGCCGAGCAGCATCTTCCCGAAGGTGCTGCTGGCCGGGCTGTGCATCACCGGCGTGATCTATGTGCTGGTCTCGATCTCCTCGATCACCCTGGTGCCGCCGGACCAGCTGGGCGAGGGGGAGACGCCGCTGCTCAAGGTGGTGCAGGCCGGCGCGCCGGGCTTTCCGTTGGAGATCTTCGGCTTCATCACCATGTTCGCGGTCGCCAACAGCGCCTTGATCAACATGCTTATGGCCAGCCGCCTGGTCTACGGCATGAGCCGGGAGCGGGTGCTGCCCAGCGTGCTGGGCCGCGTCCATGCCGCACGGCGCACGCCCTATGTCGCCATCGGCTTCACCACGCTCTTGGCCTTCGGCCTGATCGGCTTCGTTGGGGGCGTGCCGGCGCTGGGCGGCACCACGGCGCTGCTGCTGCTCTGCGTCTTCACCGTGGTCAATATCACCGTGCTGGTCCTGCGCCGCGACAAGGTCGAGCACAACCATTTCCGCACCCCGACCTTCCTGCCGGTGCTGGGCGCGGCGTGCTGCGGCTTCCTGGCCGGCCCGTGGACCGGGCGCAACCCCGAGGAATACAAGATCGCCGGCATCCTGCTGGCGATCGGCATCGTCCTTTGGGTCATCACCGTGCTGGTCAATCGCGCCACCGGCCAGTCGGCGGCGGACCCGATGATGGAGGATCTCGGCGGCGACGGGGCGGTGAACTAGGAAGAGGGCTCGTCCGGCGCGGCGGCGAGGAAGTCGCCGAGCCGGTCCAGCTTGCGCTCCCAGCTCAGCCGCCGGTCGCTCAGCCACTGCTCGGCCGTCTGCAGGGCCGCCGGCTCGATCCGGCAGGTGCGCACGCGGCCGACCTTCTCCGACCGCACCAGGCCGCTGGCCTCCAGCACCGCCAGGTGCTGCACCACGGCCGACAGCGACATCGACAGGGGCCGGGCCAGCTCGCTGACCGAGGCCGGGCCGCGGCTCAGCCGTTCGACCATGATCCGGCGGCTGGGGTCGGCCAGGGCCTGGAACATCAGGTCGAGCGGTTGCGGATGCTGAAGCATGGGCTTCACTACTCCCGCCGGCCGACACCGGCAAGTCAGCGCCGGGCCCGCAGCCTTTCGCCGCGGCGGCGCAGCGCCTCGATCGCGACCAGCATCAGGGTCGACACCACGATCAGCACGCTGGCGGCGGCGGTGATGGTCGGGGTGATGCTCTCGCGGATGCCGTTGAACATCTCGCGCGGCAGGGTACGCTGGCCCGGCCCCGCCAGCAGCAGCGCCACCACCACCTCGTCGAAGGAGGTGACGAAGGCGAACAGCGCACCGGAGACGACGCCGGGCAGGATCAGCGGCAGCGTCACCCGGAAGAACACGGTGGCCGGCCGGGCGCCGAGGCTGACGGCGGCGCGCGGCAGGCTGCGATCCAGCCCCTGCAGCGTGGCGCCGACGGTGATGACGACGAAGGGCGCGGCCAGCGCCGTGTGCGCCAGGATCAGCCCGGCATAGCTGTTGGTCAGCCCCACCGTGGCGAAGGCGAAGTAGAGGCCCACCGCTACGATCACCACCGGCACGATCATCGGCGACAGCAGCAGGCCGGTCAGCAGCCCGCGGAAGCGCAGCGGCGCGTGGCTCAGCCCCAGCGCCGCCGGGATGCCCAGCGCCGTCGCCAGCACCGTGGTGGCGCCGCCGACGATCAGGCTGTTGGCCAGGGCGCCCATCCAGCGCTCGGACTCGAAGAACTCCGCGAACCAGCGCAGCGACACGCCGTCCAGCGGATAGACCAGGAACGATCCGCCGTTGAAGGACAGCGGCATGATCGCCAGGATCGGCGCGATCAGGAACAAGAGCGCCGCGCCGCCGGTCAGCCAGAGAAGGGCGCGCCAGAAGCGCAGGCTTTCGAGGATCCTCATGGCATCAGCCCAGCCGCATGCGGTCGGCACCCACCAGCCGGGCATAGACCGCGTAGAGGGCGAGGGTGGCCACCAGCAGCAGGAGGCCGAGGGCCGAGGCCATGCCCCAGTTGACCGTGCTGGTGGTGTAGAAGGCGATGAACCAGCTGATCATCTGGTCCGCCGGCCCGCCGACCAGCGCCGGGGTGATGTAGTAGCCGAGCGCCAGGATGAAGACGAGCAGCGCGCCGGCGCCGATCCCCGGCAGGGTCTGCGGCAGGTAGACCCGCAGGAAGGCGCCGACCGGCCGGGCGCCCAGCGAATAGGCGGCGCGCAGATGCGCCGGCGGGATCGAGCGCATGACGCTGTACATCGGGAGAATCATGTAGGGCAGCAGCACATGGGTCATGGCCACCAGCACGCCAACCCGGTTGTAGACCAGCTGCAGCGGCTCCCCGGCCAGGCCTAGCCCGGTGATGATCTCATTGACCACGCCGTTGGTTTGCAGCAGCACCACCCAGGCGGTGGTGCGGACCAGCAGCGAGGTCCAGAACGGCAGCAGCACCAGGATCATCAGCAGGTTGGCGACGCGCGGCGGCCGGGTCGCCAGCAGATAGGCCACCGGGAAGCCGATCACCAGGCACAGGGCGGTGACCGACAGCGCGACCAGGAAGGTGCGCAGGAACACCTCGCGGAAGATCGCCTCCTCGGGCGGGGAGGGCAGGATCGTCCCGGCCGCGTCGCGGCGCAGGTCCAGCGCGGCCAGCAGGTAGAAATCGGTGGCAGGGCCTGCGGCGCGGGCTATGGCGCCCCAGGTCTCGACCTGGCCCCAGGCGGGGTCGAGCGCCGTCAGCGTCTCCTGCCAGCTGCCCTTCGGCGCGTCCGGCAGCTTGCGGGCGGTGTTGCTGATGACCGTGCGGAGGCCGTTGCGGTCGTAGTTCAGGCGCCGGGCAGCGGTCGGCAGGGTCTTGTCGGCTCGGGCCTGCGCCAGGTCGGCGGCCAGGGCGGCGAAGGCGTCCTCGCCGGGCAGCGCCTCGCCCTGCCAGCCGGCCAGGGCGGTAATGGTGCGCGGCATCACCGGGGCCAGTTCGCGGTCGTCGATCGCGCGCCACAGCATGCCGGCGATCGGCGCCACGAAGACCAGCAGCAGGAAGGCGACCAGCGGCGCCAGCAGCAGCCAGGCCTCGATCCGCCGCCGCCGCCCGGCCCGCCGCAGCGACCGACGGATGGCGGCGCCGTCCTGGGCGAGGGCGGTCATGACGCAGCCTTGCAAGTCCCCTCCC
>NZ_JANX01000176.1 GCF_000767795.1 Inquilinus limosus MP06
CGCCAGCGGGCAGCGCGGATGGAAGCGGCAGCCGGCCGGCGGGTCCGCGAGGTTCGGCGGCGCCCCCGGCAGCCCGGTCCGCCTGACATCGTCCCCGATCCGCGGCAGGCTGGAGATGAGGTTCGCCGTGTAGGGATGGAACGGGCGCCGGAAGATCTCGGCGGTCGGCCCCTCCTCCACCAGCCGGCCGGCATACATGATGCCCAGCCGGTCGGCCAGGTTGGCGTGCACCGCCATGTCATGGGTCACGAACAGGATGGACGAACCCATCTCCTGCTGGATCTCGCGCAGCATGGCCAGCACGCCCTTCTGCACGATGACGTCGAGCGCCGTTGTCGGCTCGTCGGCAATGATGAATTCGGGCCGGCAGATGGTGGCCAGCGCGATGGTCAGGCGCTGGCGCATGCCGCCCGACATCTCGTGCGGATACGCGTCGAGCACCTTGGGGTCGAGCGACAGCCGCCGCAGATGGGCGGCAACCGCGGCGAAGAAATCCTGCCGGGTGCCGCCGATGTGGCGCGCGGCGAAGTCGACGAAGGTGTTCCGGATCCGCCGGACCGGGTTGAGCACGTTCATCGAGCCCTGGCTGACATAGGACAGGCGGCTCCAGCGGATGGCGTCGACCTGGGCCGGCGACATCGCGTAGACGTCGCGGCGGCCGTCCTGGAAGTTGAAGGTGACGGAGCCGCCGACGACGTTCAGCGGCGGGCGGATCGCCCGCGCGATCGTCTTGATCAGCGTGGTCTTGCCGGAGCTGGACTCGCCGGCCAGGCCGTAGATCTCGTTGCGGCGGATGGTGAGGGTGACGTCGTCGACGGCGCGCACCTCCCGGGTCATCCCGAAGAACCGCATCTGGTACCAGGCCTTGAGGCCGGAGACCTCGAGCAGGGGCGCGGCGGCGGGGGACGGGCGCGCCGCCCCTGCCGGCCGGGTTGCCGGCGGGATGGAATTCATGCCCCGCCCCCCATGCGCGCGAGCCGGCTGCGCGGATCGATGTATTCGTTCATCGAGATCGCGAGCAGGAACAGCCCGACGAAGAGCATGACCACCAGGGCCACCGGGAAGGCGATCCACCACCACACGCCGGCGACCAGCGCCGTGTGCTGGTTGGCCCAGTAGATCATGCCGCCGATGGTCGGCGTGTTGATGTCGGTGAAGCCCAGCACCGACAGCGTCACCTCGATCCCGATCGACCAGTTGATGTTGTTCATCGTCGTCGAGAAGACGATCGGCAGGACGAAGGGCAGGTGTTCCTGCACCAGGATCCGCCCGGTGCTCGCGCCCGAGAAATAGGCCTGGTGGGTGAATTCGCGGGTCCGCAGGCTCATCGCCATGGCCCGGATCAGGCGGGCGTCATAGGCCCAGCCGAGTGCCGCGGTGACCAGCGCGAGCATGGCCCAGCTCATCGCGTCGCGCATGATGAAGTAGAACAGGACCAGGATCGGGAACAGCGGCACGACCACGAAGGTGTCGTTGATCGACATCAGCACCCGGTCGACCCATCCGCCCTTGTAGCCGGCGATCAGCCCGACCAGCAGCGCGATCAGGCGGCTGAGCACCGCGACCACGATGCCGAAGGTGAGCGTGTTGCGGATCGCGAGGGTGAGCTGCCAGAACACGTCCTGCCCGCGCGAGGTCGTGCCGAAGAAGTAGTCCCATGACGGCGGGACGTCCGGCGCCACCACATAGACGTCGAGCGGCGGGTACGGCGAGACGAAGGACAGCAGCGCCATCACCGCGACAAGCCCCACCAGGACCAGGCCCGCGGCGAATTCGAGATTGTAGCGGAGCAGGTCGCGGAGGATGGCGAGGAACTGCATCAGCGGACCTCCACGCGCGGATCGATCAGCGGGAACAGGAGATCGATCACCAGGACCGCGGCCGAGACCGCGATGATCGAGACGGAGGTGATGCCCAGCACGAGGCTGTAGTCGCCCGCATGCACCGCGCTGATCAGCAGCGAGCCGAGGCCGGGATAGCCGAACACCTGCTCGGTGATGATGGCGCCGTTGAAGATCGCGCCGAGATTGAGCGCGAGGCCGGTGACCTGCGGCCCCAGCGCGTTGCGCATCACGTAGGAGCCGAGGATCCGGCGCCGGCCGACTCCGCCCAGCTCGGCATAGGTGACGTAATCCTCCGTCACGATGTTCGACACCAGGGCCCGCATGCCCATGAACCAGCCGCCGATGCCGACCGCCATCAGCGACAGGCTGGGCAGGACGGAATGCAGCAGCACGTCCATGGCAAAGGCGAACGTGTCTCCGCGATTGGCGTTCATGCTGGCGCCGCCGCTGATCGGCAGCACCGGCCAGACGAAGCCGAACAGGATCAGGAGAACGAAGGCGACGATGTAGTACGGGATCGGATGGACCCCCATCGACACGATCCCGGCCAGCTTCAGCAGCCGGTTCCGCCGGTAATAGCCGGCGAGCCCGCCGATGAGATTGCCGATGATCCAGGTCATCAGGGTGGAGACGAGGAGCAGCCCGACCGTCCAGGGCATGGCCCGCCAGATCAGGGTGGAGACCGGGGTCGGAAACGCCGACAGCGACGGGCCGAAATCGCCGACGAGGACCCGGCGCCAGAACGAGAGATACTGCTCGACCGGTGAGCCCTCGAGGCCGTAGAGCTGGCGCAGCGACGCCCGCATCATCTCGATCGCCTCGGGACTGGTGACGCCGAAGGAGGTCGCGGCGGTCACGCTCTGCTCGACCGGGTCGATCGGCGTCGAATGCGTGATGACATAGGTGATGTTCACGCCGATGAAGACGACGACCGCGAATTGCAGCAGCCGCTTGGCGAGGTAGGCGAGGAAGGGCTTCATGGCTCCGGCCGTCGGGATCGCCCGCAGGGCCCGGTTGCCCGGACCCCGCGGGGCTTGCGCAGGGATCAGGGCTGGGTCGGCTTCAGCCGCACCATCATCAGGCGCGAATTGCCCCAGTTCGGCACCGGATCGGTGTAGGGGTCGTCGGCCGTCGGGTAGCCGGTCCAGTAGGTCTCGTCCATGGCGGTGAAGACGTTGTAGGCCATCAGCGGGATGATCGGCATCTCGCGGACCATGAACTTGGCGTAGTCGCGCCCCAGCTCGACCGTCTTCGGATCCTCGAAGGACACGGTGCGGATCTGCTCGATCAGCTTGTCCAGCTCCGGGCTCGACAGGCGCTGCCAGTTGCGTGGCGACTGGGTCTTGCCGGCCGGCGCCACGAACTGGGAATGCCAGCTGTCGAGGAAGAAGGCCAGGTCCGGATGGCCGCCATAGGTCTCGACGCTCCAGCCGATGAAGGTGTCGAAATCGCCGGCGCCGCGGCGGTCCAGCATGTTGGTGCCCTGGGCGACGTCGATCTTGGCGTCAATGCCGAACTGGCGCCATTGCTGGGCGATCATGGTGCCGGCGCGGGTCATCACCGGCCGGGAGTCGCCCTCGACCATGATCCTGATCGAGAGCGGCTTGCCGTCCTGCCCGGTCCAGGCGCTGCCGCGCTTGGTGTAGCCGGCGCGCTCCAGCAGCTCGGCGGCGGCCGTCGGATTGGGCTTCCACCAGCCATAGCCGAAGGAGCGGGCGATCACGGCCGGATCGGTCGGGATCTGGTCCCCCATGGACGGCCGCAGCATCGTCGCGATCTGCTGCCCCATGGTCGGGTCGTACGGCTTGATCTTCTCCTTGCCGGTGTCCAGCTCGAAGCCGGCCAGCCAGTCCTGCAGCGGCTTGTGGTAGTCGTCCGGATGGGTTCCGGTCGGCGGCACGGCGATGGCCGAGATCGTCGCGGCGCCGCGGTACGACGCCATGGCGACGGCGCGGATGTCGATCAGCAGGGCCAGCGCCCAGCGCAGGTCGCGGTTCTGGAAGGTCGGGTTCTGCAGGTTGAAGACCACGGCCGGCAGGGTCGGGTCGGGATGGCCGTAGGGAAAGCCCTTGAACCAGGTCTTCAGGGTCTTCGACTGCTTGGCCAGGGTGAACATGCCTTCCGGCGCCACGTCATGGATGACGTCGAGATCGTGGTTGAGCTGGGCGATGACGCGCTTGTCCGGCGGGCCGGGGTCGACATAGGCGACGTATTTCGGTCCGGGCTCGCCATAGCGGCCCAGCGTGGTGCGCTGCCAGTCATCCCGTCGTTGCCAGACGAACCACTTGCCGTCGGGGTCGTAGCTGTAGAGCGTGTAGGCCCCCAGCGAGACCGGCTTGTTGAAGTCGAACCGCAGCGGGTCCGGCGCCTTCTCGAAGACGTGCTTCGGCATCATCCAGATGGCGTTGAAGCGCACCGTGAACAGCGCATGGAAGCGGGAGTTCGGCTTCTTCAGCTTGAACACCACCGTCCAGTCATCGACCTTCCGAACGCTGTCGACATTGAGCGAGAGCAGGGCGCTCCACCGCATCCCCGGGGTCTTGATCTGGGTCTCGACGGTGTAGACGAGATCGTCGGCCGTGAACTGGACGCCGTCGCTCCAGTAGATCCCCGGCCGCAGCTTCACGGTCATCTCCGTGAAGTCGGCGTTGTAGATCGGCTTTTCGGCCGCCAGCGAGTTCTGCCAGGACCCGTCCAGGCCGCGCTCGGGATCGATGTACCAGAGCGTGTCGAGCGCCAGCTGGTGCAGGCCGGTATACTGCCCGCCGGCATTGATGGCCCAGATGTTGAACCAGCCGGGATTCTTGATGGTCCCTTCGGGATTTTCGAGGATCAGCGTCTCCCGGCGCGGCAGGTCGGAGATCGTGCCCTGGGCGGATGACGCGGCCGTGCTGGCGATGAGGCTCGCGAAGGCGAGCATGAGCAACCTGATGACGCGCATAGGCTCTCCCTTTCTGACCGGTTCTGGGGCCGGTTCGGCAGGGAGTGAAGCCCCATTCGCATCATCTCGTCAATGATTTTGATATATATCAGTTCTGTTAATATAGATTCGAAGACCCTATGGTGTCGCGGCTCTCTGAAGGATTGATCGTACGATGGATGTCCCACAGCGACGGCTGCTGACATTGACGGCCAGCGAAGGCGGCGAGGCGCTGGAGGCGCTGTCCTCTCCGGTCAGGCTGGCCATGCTCAGGCTGCTCCGCCAGCGCGGCCCCCTGAACGTCAACCAGATCAGCAGCGAGCTGGACCTGCCGCAATCCACGGTCGCGATCAACGTGCAGAAGCTGGAGCGGGCGGAGCTGATCCGCACCGAAACCGTGAAGGCCAGCAAGGGCCAGCAGAAGGTCTGCTCGGCCCTCTATGACGAGATCACGGTCCGGCTCGACGATCCGGACGCGCTGCAGGACGACCGGATCATCGAGGTCGCGATGCCGATCGGCCTCTACACCACCTGCGAGGTCAGCGCGCCCTGCGGGCTGTGCTCGACCGACGGCGTGCTCGGCCTGCTCGACGTCCCCGACCACTTCCTCGACCCGAACCGGATGAAGGCGTCGCTGATCTGGTTCGGCCGCGGCTTCGTCGAATACAAGTTCCCCAACAACGCCAAGGTGGTGGGAAAGGCGATCGAGCAACTCGAGGTCACCATGGAGCTGTCGTCGGAAGTGCCCGGCACCAACAGCGACTGGCCGTCGGACATCACGCTGTGGATCAACCATGTCGCCGTCGCGACCTGGACATCGCCGGGCGATTACGGGGACATCCGCGGCCGCTATACGCCGCGGTGGTGGAAGCTCGCCGGCTCGCAATACGGCAAGCTCGTCAGCTGGCGCGTCACCGATGAAGGGGCATTCGTCGACGGCAACCGCGCCTCCGCCGTGACCCTGGACCAGCTCCGCCTGAACGACCATCACGCGATCCGCCTCCGCATCGGCATCGACGAGAACGCCGAGCATCCGGGCGGCCTCAACATCTTCGGCCGGGGCTTCGGCAACCACGACCAGGACATCGTCATGCGCCTGCGCCTGCAGGCCTGACGATCTGTCGATCGAGGAGGAGATCATGACCCATCTGACCGGCACCGTCGCGGTCGTCACCGGCGCGGGCCGCGGGATCGGACGCGAGATCGCCCTGCATCAGGCGCGGGCCGGAGCGAAGGTCGCGATCCTGGCGCGCACGCCGCACGGGATCGGGCAGGCCGGATCGACGATCGCCAGGAGCGGATCGAACGACGCTGCTGTACAAATCCGACCCGGTCCGCGGCGCTGTCCGGGACCGGGTGTTCCAGGAAGAGGCGCCGGACATTCGCGCTCGAGGCCCGATCGCCCGATGCACCGCCGTCCGACGCCGCCTATCGGGTGGCCTGGATGCCGCCCGAGGATCTGGCGCGGTCAGTGCCGAGTTCAGGTCGCCGTGCCGACCGGCGCCTGATTCACGACCGCGTCCGGGATGTCGTCGAACGACGCGTAGTTCATGGTGTAGAGCCGGGCGTAGAGTCCCCTGGCCACCATCAGCTGGTCATGCGTGCCCGACTCGATCTTCTCGCCGTTCTGCAGCACGATGATGCGGTCGGCGTGGCGGATCGTCGCCAGGCGATGGGCAATGACCAGGCCCGTACGTCCTTCCAGCAGGGTGACCAGGGCCTTCTGGATCAGCATCTCGGTGTAGCTGTCGATATTCGCCGTCGCCTCGTCCAGGACCAGGATCCGGGCGTCCGCCACCAGCGCCCGGGCGAAGCTGATGAGCTGGCGCTGGCCGATCGAGAGATTGCCGCCGCGCTGGTCCAGCACCGTCTCGTAGCCGTCGGGCAGGCGCGCGATGAAGTCGTGAGCCCCCACCGCCTTCGCGGCGCGGACCACCGTGTCGAGGGTCGCATCGGCCTTGTGATAGCGGATATTCTCGAAGACCGAGCCCGAGAACAGGAACGGCTCCTGCAGCACCATGGCCACCTGCTGCCCGAGCGACTCCTGGGTCAGGTCCCGCACGTCGTGGCCGCCCACCGTCACCTGGCCGTCCCAGACATCGTAGAAGCGATGCACCAGCGCCATGGCGCTCGATTTCCCCGAGCCCGTGGGGCCGACGAGGGCGACCGTCTCGCCCGGATTGACGCGGAAGCTCACATTCTTCAGCACCGGCTGCCCGGACCGGTAGCCGAAGGTCACGTTCCTGAACTCGACCGACCCATCCGTCGCCGGCGACAGGTCGACCGCGCCCGGCCGGTCCTGGATATCCACGGGGATGTCGAGCACCTCCGCGATGCGGTGGCCGGAGGCCATGGCCCGCTGCATGACGCTGTATTGCAGGGTCAGCGACCGGATCGGGTCGAAGAAGCGCTGAATGTAGAACAGGAAGGCGACCATGATGCCGATGTCCAGGGTGTTGCCCAGGACCATCGATCCGCCGATGACGATGACCACCGCCATGGCGGCACCCGTCAGCGTGTCCACGATCGGCACCATCACCTGCGCATATTTCGCGGCGCGGAGATGGGTGCGCAGATTGCCGTGGGCCTTGTCGTCATAGAGACGCAGGTTGAGCTGCTGCCGGCCCATGCTCTGGACCGTGCGCACGCCGTGGATCGCCTCGGCCAGCGCGCCGTTCGCGACCGAGTTCGTCTCATGCGCGGCCATGAAGGCGTCGCGGGCCCGCGGCAGCCACCACAGGCGGACGACGAACAGCACCGGCATCACCGACAAGGTGAGCAGGGCCAGCCGGACGTCCAGGAGCAGCATCACCGTGATGATGCCGACCAGGAGCGCGATGTCGCCGACCGACAGGACCGACGTCTCCATGAATTCCTGCATGGAGTTGACGTCGCCCTGCAGCCGCGACATCAGCCGGCCGACCTCCGTCTTGTCCATGAAGGACAGGGACACGCGCTGCAGATGCGCGAACATCGCGCGCCGCATGTCGAACAGGACGTCCTCCGCCGCCTTGCCGACCACCGTCTCCTGCACCCAGCTGGCGCCGTAATTGATCAGGATCGCCACGGCGAAGGCGATCGCGGCTCCGGCCAGGGCGCCGCGGCTGCCGGTCGCCATGCCGTGGTCGATGGCGAAGCGGATGATCAGCGGGATGGCGACCTGGCTCAGCGTGAACAGCAGTACCGCCGCGACCGCGATCACCATCTTCCGGCGATACGGGTACACGAACTGCCAGATGCGGCGGATGATGCGCCCGTCGAAGGCCGCACCGAACACCTCCTCTTCCGGGCGATGGGATCCGACGACGGCCCGCGGACGGCCGCGCCGGTCCTCGACCTCGTCCCGGTCATCGGTCTTTTCGGACATCAGGGCACCACCGGCTGCGCGGCATCGTCGCCGGGTCGCATCTGAAGGTCGTAGAGCGCGCGGTATCGGCCGCCCTTGGCCAGCAGCTCCTCATGGGTGCCGCTTTCGACAATGCGGCCCTCCTCGAGGAACAGGATCCGGTCGGCATGCATCAGGGAGCTCAGCCGGTGGGCGATGACGAGGGTCACCCGGCCCTTGGCGAAGCGCCGCATGGCGCTGCGGATCCGCTGCTCGGTGCCGGCGTCGATCGCGGCGGTCGAATCGTCGAACACCATGATGGCGGGCTTCAGCATCAGGCTGCGCGCGATCGACAGCCGCTGGCGCTGCCCGCCGGAGAGGGAGACGCCGCGCTCGCCGACCACGGTGCCGTAGCCCGCCGGCAGCCCGAGGATGTAGTTGTGCAGCTGGGCGGATTCGCTGGCGCGCGCGATCTGGTCGTCCTTGGCCCATGGATTGCCATAGACGATGTTGTTCTCGATCGAGGTGGTGAACAGGAAGGAATCCTGCTGCACGATGCCGACCGCCTGCCGCAGGGAGTCGAGGGTGACCTTGCTGATGTCCTGCCCGTCGATCGTGATCCGCCCGCCGGTGACGTCGTAGAAGCGCGGGATCAGGTGCACCAGGCTCGACTTGCCGGCCCCGGGGGATCCGACGATGCCGATGGTCTCGCCGCGCCGCGCCTCGAAGCTGATGCCGGACAGGACGTTGCGCTCCCCGCCCCCCGGATAGCGGAAATCCACGTTCTCGAAGCGCAGCACGCCATCGGTGACGACCAGGTCCTTGGCGCCGGGCTCGTCCTTGATGCCGAGATCGAGATCGAGCAGGTCGAACAGGCGTGTGCCGCAGGTCGAGGCGCGGGCGAAGGAGTTGACCAGCAGACCCAGCTGGCGCACGGGCATCTGCAGGATGGTCATGAAGGTCAGGAACGTCGCCAACGTGCCGACGCTGATCCCGCCGTCGATCACCCGGTTGCCGCCCACCCAGAGCACCAGTCCCATCGCGGCAAAGAAGGACAGGTTCATCGCGGCGGTGTTGACCACGCGGATATCGACACGGTCGTGGCCGATCTCGATGGCGCTCTGCGAGGCCCGGTCGAACTTCTCGAGCTCATGCGCCTGGGCCGCGAAGGCGCGCACGACGCGGATGCCGCCGAGGTTCTCCTCCATGACCCGGCTGAGCACGGACATCCGCTCCTGCAGGGCGAGCCAGGTCGAGCGCATGCGCAGCTGGGTGACCGAGGAGCGCCAGGCGACGAACGGCACGAAGCTGAGGCTCAGGAGACCGAGCACCAGATCCGTGCTGAGCAGCAGGGTGGCGCCGACGCCGATCAGCACGGTCAGCAGCACCAGCCGCACGATCCCGGTGCTGAAGAACATGCGCACGCCTTCGAGATCCAGGATGCCGAGCGTGATCAGATCGCCGGTATGCGCGCGGTCGTGGAAGCTGAAGCCCAGGCGCTGCAGCTTGTCGTAGCAGGCGAGGCGCAGCTCGTAGCCGATATGGTGCCCGACCGCTTCTCCGAAATAGTTCTGCAGCATGGTGAAGAGGCCGCGGAAGACGCTGACGGCGAACAGCACCAGCGCGGTCGTCAGCAGCGCCGTCTGGGCTTCCGTCGCCGATCCGGCTGCGGCCGTGAGAACGCCGCGCGCCTGGTCGACGGCCTGGCCGAGAAGACGGGGGATGAACAATTGCAGCGTCGCGGCGATGAAGGTCGACCCGATGGCGATGCCGACCTGCCAGGGATGGCGCAATGTCATGCGGCTGATGCGAAGGAGTGCCCCGACTCCGCGGCCCCAATGGGCTGCCGCAATATGGAGACGTGAATCGTCGCGCCTTCGCGCGCTCGCGATCGTATCGGTAGACACGGGGTGATCCAGTACTTCCGGGCGCACTGCCCGTGGGGAGCCGAGGCTCGGTCGGGCAGTCATTCTTCGAGCCATAACGCGCCTTTTTGGCGGCGAGTTCAAGCCCGGTCCGAAGCGTCGGCGCCCCGCCGATTCCGGGGTCCGGCACAGCGATCTGGCGATGAGAACGAAAAAGCCTCGCGCGAGGCGAGGCCGAGCATCTGAAACCGTTGGCGACCCCTACGGGATTCGAACCCGTGTTACCGCCGTGAAAGGGCGATGTCCTAGGCCTCTAGACGAAGGGGTCGGCGCGGCGCGGATACCTACCGGCAGCGGCCGGGGAAATCAAGCGTTTTCGGCCCAGAGCGGCGCCACATCGTCGATGAACAGCTGCACCCGGGTGTTGCCGTTCCAGCGGTCGATCCTGAGCGTGCCGGCCACATGCAGCAGCGCGTCGCGGCGCAGCAGGGCCTGGCCCACCGGCTGGTCGGCGCAGCGG